>CAYLSF010000001.1:0-140029 GCA_964385675.1 uncultured Saprospiraceae bacterium | reverse complement strand
CGCATATGCGGTAACTGTTTCTCGGTATAGCCTTACCTAAATTAACAAGGTTTTCCAGGTAACTGTTACTCCCGTACGGGAATACCCCGGCATTATTATCATTAAAAAAATAAAAAATCCACCCTATCCTCAGTAACTGTTACCGATCGGGAGTAATTGTTTCTGATTAATGGGAAACTGTTTCTCTTTTACAGTAACTGTTTCTCTTTTTATAATATAAACTTTAATTATACTAATATTTGACCTACTTATACTAGCTACACGTTCGAACGGGCTGTTTTAATTTCTTGCAAATAGAATCCTATTATTATCTTTTAATTAAAAATAAAGCCTATGTTTTTTTCTTTTGCTTTATATGATAATCTTAGGCCTGTAGGGCGCTATGCTTGTGAAGGGAATAACAAACAACAAAACACAAAACAAGAAACTGTGACTTAATCTTAAGTTTAATCACAACAGTCAACATTTTTATGAAAAAAAGGAAAAATCTGGAAGCCGAGCTGAAAAAGTACAATATTCCATACTGGAAATACGGCGACAAATACAGTCTATGGCATAAGCCGTATGATAACGCCGGCAATTTTATGGAAGATTGTTTGAAAACCGAGCGGCAGTGCTGGAAAACCGTCAGTCATTACAAAGGTAAGGTTAAAAACAACGCCAGAAAGCTGGCTAAAAAGCTACAGAATAGGAAAATCCGCAAGTCTGATCCTACTGAGGCCCCTATTGTAAAGGCCAATAAAAGACTGTGGACATATCCATAAATAAGAACCCTTAGGAGTTTAGTATGATTCTTGGCTTGGTGCGATAGGTACGCACGGTAATATATTTCTCTATAGGCCTATATATAGAGAAGCTTCGCCTGTTCCAACGCATGTGCGAAGTTTATTTTATATAGTTGGATTGAACCCTTGGGACGCCAGGGGTTCTTTTTTTGTATTTACATTTTGCGCGCGGGGCGAACTATTATTATCATTTTTTTTCTTATTTGGCGGGGTTCTCTTATCTTACCTGCCTTACCTAAATTATCTTCGGTTCCCGAGTAACTGTTTCCGCCATAGCCAAGCTTGCTTGGCGTTCGGACGGGCCGTTTTTCCGCCTTGCAATTGAACTATTATTATTATATTTCTTTTTTCTTTTTCTTATTATACCTTGGGCAATCTTTCTTTTTTTTGATAACAAATACGACCATGGGGGGCGCTGTACTTGTGAAGGGGATACAATCAAACGCCAAACGGCAACAAACGTATCCTAGAAAAACGCGAGTTTTTCAATAATCTAGCCCGCGTGAGGCGCTTACCCTTTAGAGCGGAATCAATTTACCCTTAGATTTTGGAGAGTTTACTATGAAAGTACGTGAGTTTACCCCAAGTCAAGAACGGGCTGTCATTTGTGCTAGTAATTTTGTTAAAAAGGCTAAGGCCGGCAAAAATTGGCAGCAAATTGTAGATGAATTGTCGCCCGAGTTTTACAATCCTAACAAAACGGGTGACGCTGAGACGCAAATTAAGTCTGCATTGACCACTAGCTCGCTAATTTTCAAGGCTACAGGCCAATACGCTGGCCACGTTGGCCAATCCCCCACCCTGCTAGATATGCTCAATGAGGCCAAGCAAACCGTAGGCTTGGGCCGGCGTGGGCGTGCGGCTAAGGTGGTAACCGAAGCTGACCGCGAACGGATTGCCAACCTGCTGGATAACTTTGGCGGCTAGTTAGTCAGACCAACGCCCCAAACGTCAAAAAACTTAGGGGCTTTTTTCTCTAAAATTAAGGTATCGCTATGAATATGCTAATAGTCGAAGCCTGCATTAAAATAGCTAAAAAGTCTGGAACAATTCTTGACGTGGCTAATATCTTAGGGGTTGAGCCAAAGCAGATAGTTGGCACAATCGATGAGTTAGTGACGCAAATACCGGGCGCTAGGCCCCTGTTAGGTCATTGGCCGCGAGAATCAACGGGCTACGTATTTGTGGGTGACAGGTTTGATACTACAGGCGAGAATAGCCAGCGGCTCAAGCGTGGGCAACATGTTTTCGCAGAACCGCTAGGTAGGAATTGTTATGAAATATTGGATAAATACCGTAATTTTATGGGGGTAGTACAGTCTCAGGCTATTAAAAAGCTATAAATATAAAAAGGATTTTAGCCATGGGACGTAAACGGTTTAATTCTGCCGAGAGAGAAGGTCTGGCTATTCAAAAGTTTAATGAAAATTATAGCCTAAATAGACCAAATACAAAGTTTGCAGCTAGGAACCCGTCTGTAAAAGTCGAGCATTTCAAGCGTGAAAGCCGCGAAGAGTCACGCGCCAAACTAGAATATGCCTTAGAAAACTTTGGGCAATAGTATGGTAAAAATTACCTTTTACGTTATACTGTATTTGGCTGCGATTATTTGTGTTCCGGCATTATTCTATATGGGGCTGTATGCTGCGCTTAGTCTGCTAGATATTTGTCAAAATAACTTTATTCTCCCAAATGTTATAGATTAAATATGATTAAAACCTACTATAAAGGTTTATCCGGTCAACAATCCTATTCTGGCAAGTATATTCTAGATAATTTAGAGTCTATTCCGTCTGAAGTCAAAGACTTTATTATTCGGTCAAAGCTAGAAGTTAAAGATACTTATATTTATGATGATGAGTTTAAATATAAGATTCTAGCTTACGAAGAGTCAAGTAAAAACTGTTATTTGTGGACCGCGGCAGACATAGATTTAAATAGGGGGCTGATATATATTGTTAAGGCGCAGGATTTAGTAGGAAATATTAACAATATTAAGGCTAACTGGCTAGACGATTATTTTCTAACTCATCCTGTATATTTAAATAAAGAAGAACGCAAGTTTGCTAGTGTAGGTGGTTTTGTTGGTGATTGTCTAGTGGCAACCCCATGTAATGGCGGGATGTTTGTTGAAGTCAAATATTTTTCAGACTGTAAGGATATAGTAGAAATACCATGATTCAAATTAGAACAGATGAGATTGTTCAAAAGTTTACGGCAAATGTAGCTATTAACAAGCCCTATCTATTGCCGGTTCGGGTAAAGGATTATCTAATTAGTCAACGCTGCCAGATTGGCGATAATTATTTTATCCATAAGGGAACAGAATATAAGTATGTAGTTTTGCATACAAATGATACTACTTTTAAAACACAAGTCTTTTTCTGTACCAATTTTGATTATAATCCCGCCCATATTCGCCATATTGTCTCGGCGAGACACGCTATAGACAATATTCCAAATTGGCCAAAATGGCTATCTAAAACAATGGATTCTCCCCATATTAGTATTAATCATCAAACAAATAAAATTGATTGTTTTCTTAAAGAGTTGAATACTTCCGTTGCTGTGGGAGATTGTTTTTGTTACAATCCTAATACAGACACAGCCACAATAACCAATCTATCTGATTTTCAAAGCTGGGCCTGCATAGAAGAATAAGCCCAGGGTAAATCTTGGTGTTCCTATATAAGAAAAAAGTTATTAAACCCCGGTGTTTTTTAGGTAAGACACTTTCTGAAAAATACTTCAAGTTGACCTAGATAGTCTAAAAAGTTACCTAAATAGGGCTTTGCCAAAACTTTTGAGGGCTATAGGAAACTATAAATATACCTTCTAATTTTGTAGTTTTGTAGGTGCAAATCCTGCCTAGGTCTTTATTTTTAAGGGTTTTTTGCTTTGTTTTTGACGTAAATTGCGTTATCGCTTATTATAAATACAATAACCTCCTACTTCAAACAAAACCTATATCCTTCCCCTACCTATTATTAATAGTATTCTATTTTGGAATAATCAATATTAGTGTAAGGTTATATATTAAGTTTTTGTAGTAGACATTGTTATGGTTATCGTAGGTTTTTAGCCTGGAAATAGAAGTTTCCTTATTTTACCCTATAGTTTAAGTTAAAACAGCGGACCGATAAACCGCAGATAAAGGCGCGAATCCTTTTAGGGTATTTTACCTTCTCTTGTTACTACTGTATTAGATTTTTGGGCGGATTTATCTAATATCAAAGAGAAGATGTTAATTGATCCGCTACCTGAATATGTCTAGTTTGGCGGGCATATTATCAGTAGTAAGGCCAAATATATCTAATATATGAGAGCTTCGATATATTAGACGAATTATATTATATAGAAGTATAAGCCCGCTGTTTGTAGTAAACTGTTGGCTTTTTTTATTCAATTTAAATTTAAGATCAAAATATGAAAAGCAATAAGAAATATGATATGCTTCTGTTTGTTTTGATTATATGGTATCTATTTGGATATTATTGGTGGATTCTTTTCCCTTGAATAAGGCCCGATATACTAGCGGCTAAATGCTGGCTTTTAATTGTCTCTGAGAGGCTCTATATTGCCTTCTAAGGGCCTTAATTATTTCCCTATTGTTTCTGTTTAAACTCTATTTGGGTCTATTAGAAGCCAAATATGGTGGCCATAGACCATTATATAACCATTATTGGTATTACTATGAATCATGAAAGCTTATTGGATACGCTACTAAGATTTGACACTTGGTATTTATCCAAAATAAATCAGCCCTCTACAAATCTACATGGCGAGCCTGTTATGGTTCGCAAAACAACACGTACTAGGTTTTCAGAGCCGAATACTTATGATGTTATTTTTCTAAATAAGCTAGATAAGGTGGGGCTGTTGCCGTCAGTGGTGACAAAAGGCCAACTTATGAATAGAGTTCGTATTAGAAGATATGATAAGATAGTCGATTTTGTTAATTAGTAATAATTGGGCCGTGCGTATGACAAGCATAGAATCTATTGTAGACTTGGTAGATATGTCGTCGAAGCATACCATAAAATATATACTGAATGAGCTACTTAATAGAAGTTCGCCTAATAGTATTTTCTACGATATAGATATTGATAGCGTTAAAGACCTTGAGCGAGTAAACCTTAGACTAAATAGTTACCATAGTAAGCGATCTAATAATCTGGCCGATATCCTATCTAAGTATTTGTCTGAGGGCGCATAAGTTAAAAAGATTAATGTTATTGGTCACGCTTCTTGGTAAGAGTCTAACTTAAGCTATCAAGCTGTTTTTGTGTTAATATGACATTATCTGGATTGATTTTCGGTTCTTGCTGAGGCTTTAACATTTAAGCTTGGTTCTACTTATATCTGTTGCTTTCACAGATACGGCTATTCTTATAGAAGAGTCTGAATTAGTTTGGAAAAGCATAAATGACTTACCATCTAACAATAGATCACAGCGATATTATCTCTGCTAATAACTCTTTTGAAAATAGTGTTCGTAGAGTAGCTAGAGATATTCTATGCTATATCAAAACAAACATATATCCAGAATACGATCAACAAGAGCTTCTAATAGATTATGAGACTTTTAAAGAATATTTAACATCGAAAGATAGAATCTTCACCATGGCGTTGTGGGGCGATTCTGGACACACTTCTTTTGTTCGAGGTACGGAATATTATGAGCCCGAAAAACTTATAATCAGCGGCTCTGAGTCTATGAACGAATGGAAAATTACCTATTATGGAAAAGAAGATTAATTCACGTTTAGTATTGCATATTTGCGTATTTTTCGGCGGGTATGTATTGGGTCATATTTTGTATCTATTAGGGTTTTTTAATAAATATATTTAAGAGTAAAGCTATAATCAAGTGGCATCGATTAATAAAGATGGAAAATGATTGAGAATATAACAAAAAAGTTGGTAGAAAGTAAGAATCATGAAACTATGGATCAAAACATTTAATAAAGACTCTGCTAAAGACGTGTTTAATTTTCTCTGTAAAGAAGGTGTTCATTCTTACGATCTTAATTGCCGAGAATCTGAACAATTTTATATCAGTATTGACCTATGCTCTTTTTCGCTTTCTCAATCAATCGAATTAGGATCAATTATTGGGAAATGCTCTGATTTAATTGATTGGGACATCCACAAAGAATAAATATCTAGATATACTGCCTTATATATAATTTTAAATCAGGTATAATCATGCTTACTGTATATGGATGTTACCCACATATAGATTGTGATGGGTCTTTTGAAATTCTAAGGATGTCTTTTCATTATGATAGACCTTCGATTTTGAATCATCCAGATTATCATGGGCTATTCAATTTAGCTGTAGAGTCTATGATTATGGCTGATAAATTTACTGACGATGCATTAGATTGGCTGTCTAATCTTACGTTTGACAAGTTTGAAGTTCTATTTGATGCAGTAACTTACACTAGGGGTGATGAGCATCTAATTATTACTGAAACAAACTCTCAGGAAGAAGTAGACAGCTTTGAAAATAAGTTTCGCTGTTATATGATGGATAAATATAAGCTTAATTTTGATACAGCGCAACATAAGCATAGAGATAGTTTTTAAGGAGATACTATGCATATAGTCAAGTCAATTATGGTGGTAATTGCTAGTATTATCAGTACCACTATAATTATCCCGATTTTATTTGTGGCGGCAGGAGTATCTGTTGTTATGTCTATTGCGGGCTTATTGCATCTGTTTAGTTTTCTTGTGTGTTAAGTGCAATTCTTATACTAACAAGCCAATGTACAAAATTATTGTAGAGTATGAAACGGGTGATTCTTTTGGCTCTTGGGATGCTTCTGATGAGATTGGCCCATGGACTAATTTAGATATTGCAAAAGAAAATCTACTCAGAATCAAAGAACACTACGAAATCTATAAAGATTTTGAATATTCTGATTATTATAAATGTAATGAATCGACAAAGCGTCAGTTTTTAAATGAAACTGGCCTGTCTGAAATACCTAGATGGTTGGCGCCTCATTGGCAACGTAATATTATACTATTGAATGATGATGAGTGTCCGTATATCGTACATGTGAATTGGGCTGGATATTTTGAACGCTTGTCTGGCGCTTCTATCAGAAGAGCAGAAGAGGACGGATGGAGCTTTACTACTTAATATGTTGAACCAATATGAAATATGTATTTAGAAATAAAAAGGGTTACTGTATTTTTAAAAGCTTTTGGTATGTTGGTGATCATCAATTTGCTTGGTATGAATCAACAAATTCTAAGGGCGAAGTTAAAGGTTTTCTGTGTGCAGTAAAAGCTTATAAGCACGCAGCGTCTTAAAATAACGGGGACGTAGCCCAATTGGCAGAGGCAAGAGGTTTAAGCCCTCTCAAGTGTGAGTTCGAATCTCACCGTCCCTAATTATATTGTGTCGGCGTAGTGTATAAGAGCACGAACTATAAGAAGATTGTGGTGTTTTATTTGTAAAAGCGGTCTTATAGTTAAGCATGGAGTGCGAATCTCCTTCGCCGTCTTTTAGTTATAAAAATGTAACGGAGTTTATTATGGGTATTAAAGTAAAAGAACCTATCGACATTATTCATCCTTCTAAACTAAAACCTGGACAAATTGGTATCATTGTGTCTTGGGGCAGCGAAGAGGAGACAAGTAAATATGTGGGTACTATTGTACAATTACATCAACAAATTGATCAGTGGACCGCTTTAGTTGGAATAGGTGAGCCTGAACGCAATTGGGTGTTTTTAGATATTGGACAAATGGTAGATCGATTGTCGGGCAGGTGCAAAGTTCGAGTGCTTCAAAAGGGTGAAATTTTAGAAATAGTATGAAAGATGCAATCGGACAAGAATTAGCTGTGGGTGACGTAATAGTTCACTGTGGCGGTGATTATGCAACAGTAGTATTGTATAAGATTGTTAATATCACACCAAAAACAGTACAATATAAAGCAAAAAGATGGCAAAGCGTTAAGCGTATTAGTATTGATCCAACAACGGTTATTAAGATTTTGCCAGAACAGCTACAAAACAATCAAAGGACAATACACTAAATGAATACAGATTTTTTGATTAACAAGCTGGTTTTTGTCGCAAACAATATTCCCCATAGAATTGAAAAGGCTGGTTTTGTGACAAACCGACAAGAACTCAATCGGATTAAATATATGTCCGCAGAACTAATCAGAGATTTTATTTTAAGCGGATATAGTGAGGAAGATAAAAATGTTTTTTGTCAACGTGCAGGAATCCAGACATATGAATAATAAAAGAAAAATTGTTGCTGACTTTGTGGCTTGGTTGAATGACTGTAATATTCATATGTGGGAAAACCGGCCGCCAGAAGACAAAATTAGTAAAAAGAAACTGTCGAAAAAACATATTGATGAGCTGCTTGACTTTTACTTTAGTCGTATTTGCGATCAGCCAGCAGAAGTAGAGGAACAATATTGGTCGAAGATTAGACGGCTAAAAGACGATTCATTTTGTTAGGATTATTAGTATGTTAGATGAATTTCCTATATTGACGCAACATGATTTTTGTAAGGGTATTTTTAAGCATGGGGAAAGATGTTGTCTGACCACCCATATGTATAATTTTCTAGATATAGACTATATTCACCCAAGTATTACTGAGATTGAAAATGACATCGCATATGGCACACAAAAGTTTCTGCGTAATTATCAAGGTCTAATTGAGTTCACTAAAGCGACAAGAAAAACCATCAAAGAAGCTGAGATTTATTTCAGAAAAACCAGAGTCCGTCTGCCTAGGTTTTTTGCTTTTCCACGCCCAGAAGAAGTATTGGCAATTCTAAATGATGATCCTAGTATAACTTTAGATTTTTTAGCAAAGTTTTGGAATCGTATTGGCTATCATCTGGGTTATACAGAAGGCAATCCACAAACTTCTCCGCTATACGAATGAGAATAAGCTTATATGATTGCCGCATCAGTATCTAATCAAATTAGCTACAAGACATATTGTCAACTTGGAGGATGTAGAAATTCAGATTTACAAAGAGTTACTCATATCTATGGCAGGGATTCATACCATTATACAGCCATAGGTCAAGCTTATTGGAAACAAGACTTACCCGCAGGCCCAAACAATAACTATGGAAGATCAACTCTATTGCGTTAATAAGTTTATCAGCTACTTTAAGGAACATCATGGAGTTTTCCTTGCTAGAGTAAACTTGGATAAAGTATACCAACTTGACGTTGCACAAGAAGCCGCGCTAATGTCAGAATTTTATCAGTATCAAAGGGGTAATATTGATTTTGAGAAAAAGCCCAAGTCAAACAAAAAGCCTCATTCTGTAGATTTTCTTAATATTTCTAATAAAGAGTGGGCAAAGCTTTCTAAGCCAACCCAAAAAGAATTGGAATCCTTAGCAAATGTCAAATACTCAAAAAACTAGAAAATCTGTTGGTATGTCCTGTGGCTTGACTATCACAAATATACCAGATAAAAAAGGTTATGATTACCAGATAGAAATTCCTGAAAATTGTAATGTGTTGATTAAATATAATGGTGGCGTTCCCGCTATTTTAAATGGGCCTATTTATCTGACTATATCTGACATATATAAGTCTTTTTTAGATAGGTGCTAATTAAATAAGCAATCCGACAGCCCCCATGAGCCTTCTAAGCTTATGACATTAACGCGGGGGATGGATGTCTTGAGTTCGATTCTCTCGGATTGTATTATAATGCGATCAATGGTCTAGTATTAAACCTATATAATTTCTCGAAAATAGTGTAATGACTATTAACGATTGGTTTCAATTTGCGGCAATCTGTTATTTATTCGTATTAATGTTTTTAAATACAGAAAATACGATCAGTGTTATCTTTTTTAAGGCTATTCCTGCGGTTGTTGCTTTGGGCTTGCTATTGACAATGCTAAAAAGTATATAATAATGAAAATTGTTTACGTGTTATATATGAAAACAAGTGGATACTATGAGAAAGTCTTGTCTTCTTCCTCTCTAGAATATGTAAGAACATATGTTAACGGCATCGTTGCTTTTGGTGATATAGATGAAAATATGTGCTTAATTAATAAGGAATATCGATAACAATTATATGGGGCGGCCCGTGGTTCGGGGCAGGGATTTTATAAGTCCTTTTCGGTCTGATAAGCCGTTGAGCAAGGTTCAATTCCTTGTCGCCCTACTTTTACTACTACTTCCATTGTATGGAGAAATGTTTTGCTTTCTTTTTTTAAGAGGTATAGAAGAAAAGATATCTTTGAAGATACTAGTCCGACACTAGAATCTCTGTCAAAATTATCAGAGGCTGTATCGCTTTTGTCGGAAGCGGGTTACGCTTACTGAGCAGCAAATAGACATTTTAACTAAAAAATTTGACGCTCTCTCTAAAAGAGTAGAAATTTTAGAGTTGCAAAAGATTAAAGAACATGTGGAGGAGCTTCATGGATCAACCGATCCAGAATAATATATTAGATTCAACACGAATGAATATAGTCTATATTTTCAGAAACATTCCTTCGGGGCCATGTACAATTAGTTGAGATAAATCAAATTAGGAGTTACTATGAATGCTGAAGAAGCTGTGAATATCACAGTAGAAAGCGCTGAGACTGAGGCTAAAACCGAATTGCAGCATCTATTTGAGCTTATTAAAGATACTGCAAAGCAAGCAAAAAGATCTGTTTATGTGCATTTTCTCTCGGCGGACGTTAAGGCTAAACTTGTTAAATTGGGTTATTCTGTATCCCATGCGGAAAACAAGGCTCGTAATTCTGCTTATATTAAATGGTGATTTATAATAAATGCAAAACAAGATTCGTTTTACCGCTGAGAATAGCAAGAAAACTATTTTTGTAGACAAGATATCTGACGATGTCAAAACACATCTACAAACCATAGGGTATTTTGTTGGATATAACTCTATTAGTTGGTGAGATTACCAATGATATTTTCTATTGCTGAAACTTTTAAGCAGCGTATGGTATTGATAGAGTTTATAAAGAATAATGCTGATAGTAATACTCTTATGAGAGACTGTCTATCTATTACAGGGAAAGACATTGCGCCTATCAAGTTAATTGATGCTGCAAATGTAGATACTATAACTGAGTTGCGATGTATGTTAGATAAACATGCTCCCAATAGACCACAACAGATTATCTAATATGATTATCGATCATAAGAATGGTAAAGCGGCTGTAAATTGTCAAGAAATAGTGGCTATGAATAGCTTAGGCTCTAATAGATTGGTCATTTTTTGGGAGGGTGGCCCTAGTGCGTTTGATAGCATCACCGAAATGAGAAGTAGTTTTTAATGGACGTTAGACCTTTTAAAGAAGTTAAAGTTCGGTTTAGTCACAATGACTTGTCTCAAGTCTTTAAAGACGCATATGTAGACATGACATATTCTAAGCGTATGATAAAAATTGTTAACCACGATAACGTTATTTATTATTTTCCGCTGGTGTCAGTACTTTACATTCATTGTACGCCACACTCAAACAATCAAGTAGAGGATTAAGTCAAACTAACAATGGCTAGAACAGTTAAGAAACAACAACGTAAGTTTACTGACTCTGAGGACTTTAGCATCTCTCTTAAAAAGCTGAAAGCTAAAAAGAAGTTAAATCAAACGCGTCGTAATAATACTCGTAAGCCAATTAGGCTTGAAGATTACCTATGACAATATTGCTATTTAGTTCTTTCTGGAAAAAGCGTTTGCTGAAGAGATTTTATAAGTAAACATGTTATAGTTTACTGTTGTATCCCAGCCTAAGATTAATATATGAATATTTTACAAATTTTTTGCTTGTGTGTATCTTGGTTTTTATTAGGATATTTAGGGTGTGTGATAGAAGTTATTTTGGACAAAATACACCCAACACATAAACCTATCATAGACTTTGATGAAAATTGTAATCCTATATATGGGACAAGAGATAATTTCAACCAACCGTGGATTATATTTAAGCTGATGGCCGGGCCCATATATTTTACTATCACTACTATTGTCTTATTTTTTGTGGTGCTATGTGAGCTTTTGTTAGGGATGGCTAAGTTTATCGGATATATTACTAAACCGTTTTGTAACATTCTAAAATCGCATTTGGACTCTCTATAGAACATTAAGGGATCGAAGCTTTAAAGTGAAGCAATAGGCTTCTAACTTATAGAACTAGGGCAATACCTAGCGATCCTACTTTATGTTTATTATTTACATTCCCCTGTAGCTCAGTTAGTTAGAGCATCGATCTTTTAAATCGAGGGCCGTGAGTGCAAATCTCACCAGGGGGACTTTACGGCTTCCTTTTATTAGCAATAAACCTTGAGTATAAATATATTCGTTATAAGTTTCGGGGAAAAATGTTTATTATTTACATTTGTATTGCGTTGTGCATTCTCTCCTTTACATGTATGGGGGGTTTGATTATGGAAAAAACTAATAGTATGTCTGCTGTTTTATTATCTTGTGTCTTTAGTATTTTTGGAGCTATTGCAATAATAGGCTTATGCTATGAGTGTTTTAACCATGGTATAAATCATAATGTACGAGAAAAAAACCTATACAAACTACCTCCTATCAGGATATATCCTTCTGAGGAAACTATATGAACGTCCAAGAAGCTAGGCAAAATATAGCAGATTTTATTGACGAATTAGATGCTTCATATGAAAAAGAACTATCGAATATCATTGTTCAAATCAACCATAGAATTAGAATGCATTCTGTTCGTGGATATAATTATTTAACTATGCCAAATGATTATCTCAGTATAGAAAATTATAGTGCCTATAAACAAGATATAGCAAAACATTTTGAAAAGCAGGGTTTTTTGGTGTCGGCCTATAAAGCTTCTTGTATAATTCGGTGGCGCAAAGCTACTTGGTTTGAACGATATGTTATGAGATTCATCAGCAATAAACCTTTTTACAAATATTAAATTAGGTGATCTAATGCCAGATGTCTTCTTAGCCGCAATATCTCTTCTATCGCTCATGGCCTCTGGAATGCATATTGTTAATCTAGTTATAACTAGAATTTCAAACCCTAAATATTATCCCCAAGTCATGAAGAAGAATTTTTTGTCTGTTGTGTCTTATTTGTTTATATTTTTTATGACTCTAGGCGCAGTTTCTTGGGCTTATAGCCAAAGAGAATATCAATATAAAGATACTAAAGATGGCCAAGTAGTTGTTTTTGGCGGGAAGCATTTTTGCTATTGTAATAATAAATGGCATACTGTCACTGTTCCAAAAGATCAAGAATTTAATATTAAGATTAAATCTCTAAAAAGTAGTTGGGCAGGTATAATTTATCTTGTTAGCGATGAACGTCCAGTAGCTCTACTAAAGGAAAAAGCCAATGAAGAAAAAGAATGAAGAATACAAAAAGTACCTATCTACTCTAGTAGAGCATATTTTGTTGGACTTTGGATTATTTACAAGTGACAATAATACCGATGTCTTTCATATTAAAGTAAATAACTCTATGTTGGCTCGTGCAATCAAAAAGAATAGAAAAAAGATTTTTGATACAGGGGTCAAAAACATAGTATGTGAGTTTGACAAAGGCTATGATAATCCCCACGATTTTGTAATTTCTCCGGGGGTAGCAAAGTATAAGCCTTTTGACGGTATCAATCACGAAGAACCTTTAATGATGGCCTTTTCATTTGTAGGAGTTAGTTCATGACTAAGTATCTATTCATCTTTGTTATTCTTTGCTTTTCATCGCTTAGTCATGGACTAACCCTACCTTTTTCATATACTCAGAATGACTTTAACCCTGAGGATGTTTTTGGTGACCAGTATAATTTCAGGCAAATTGTTCCTGAAGATAGAGCAAGAGGAGAAGCAAGAGCTTCTTTTGTAAATGGTATTGATGGAATGATTATTGAGTCTGACTCTACAATTACGCTAGGAGTTATTTCTGATAATTTTGACCTTAGAACTCATTGGAATACTGAATTTTGGTTGTTTGGCTATAATCTTAGTACAGATGAAAGCCTTTTGTTTGCTCAGGGCTGGGATGATTTTGGGCCAGATTTTCTTAATTCATCGCAGTCTAATGTAAGTATAAATGTGCCACACGGTCAATGGCTATTTTTGGTCGCCGCACAATATGAGCCCGCTAATAATGATCCTTTAGATTGGTCTTTTGCAGGAGCGGCAAATATTACAGCTATTCCTGAGCCAGCTACTATTGTTATGTTTGCTTTGTGTTCATTGACTACGCTTCTTTATAGAAATGTTTGACTTATATCTGTCTCCGCCTACTTTTCTTTTAGTTTTTGTGGGTATGATAATCTATCCATATTTAACTATGGCATCTGTCTTTTTAATGTGCGGCCAAAATATTCTGTCTTTACTATGTATAGTTATATGGCTAACAAAGAAATGAAAAGTAATTTCTACTTCATAGGAAACTGTTTTATATGGGCTATTGTCATATGGCTTATCTATGGAGGTAAGATAACATACAAGCAAAATCCAGATTGGAATATTCTCTGTAAAGCTCGGCATTTTATTGTGGTATGTAAAGATGGCAAGATTCGCCATTTTTATAAGTACTGTAACATATTACCAAAACCGTTTCATGACTTTATTTACATAGGAAGGTTCTGTACTCATGATTGCTAAAGAATTGATTAAGTTGCTTTCTAAGTACCCTGAACATGAAGTTGAACTTTATGATAGTTTCGACTCTGCAGAGTACCCTATAGATGATGTGTTTATTGATGAAGAGGGCATTTTTCTAAGTGTAAATGTTTGTGGCTGTAGTGATGAAGTTGAATATGAAGAAGACTCTGTAGAAGAATACCTTGAGCAAGGATTTAATCTTGTAGACATAGATCCTAATGATCCTGTAGGAATAGAGAATTTCAAATGATAAAACCTGCTATCCATATTAATGCTAGAGGTAAATCATATTTATTGAATACTCAAGAAATTCAATGGATTAGACCTTGCCGAAAATCGGCGATTAAGATTAAGTTTCGTGGCCAAATTTTAAGAATGACTATTAGGTGCAAAGACACTAGAGATAGAGACGATACTTTTAATACTCTGAAACAATTTTTTCTGGAGCGGGAACATGAATACTAAAGCTATAGAAACCGTTAAAAAGAGCTTGAATGTTTTGTTTTGGGAAAACAGAGAGTAGAGATGACGCTATTAATGTTTTGGTCGACAGTTCTAATTGTGTAGCATTAGTAAATGAAAGTGGTACTGTGTTGGCCGTGTCAGATGATTATGATGTAGGATATTAGTTTTCTCTCGCATTGGGAATGGTTCTCCGAGCTGCATACGTATTTATGACGATATCTACTATTGGTGCGGCAGTGACAAAATGAATAATGGTTCGATTCCATTGGCGGGAGATTTTTAGTAAGTGTCAAACCTAAGCTAATTTGCCTTGTATACCGGATACTAATTATGCTAGTTGTTGGAGATGTTCACGGTAAGTACAATAGGTACTACGAATTGGTGAAAGATGCCAAGTCTAGTTTTTGCCTTGGTGATTTTGGCTTTCAAGACACTTGGTATAAACTATATTATAGCGATTTAGACAATAATGTTCATAAAGTAGGACAGGGCAATCACGATCCTCATGATAAACTAACAGAACCCGGCAGTTTTGGTAGCTTTGTTGGCAGGTTTGGTAATATCGTAATTCCTAATAGTCCCGAATTCTTTTGGATTGGTGGGGCATTATCTATTGATATGGTTTATCGAGTTGTAGAATGGCTTAGTAATAATAGAAAGTCCAGCAGTAAAACTTGGTTTCCTAATGAACAACTTGATTATCACGAAATGGAATTGTGCTTGCAAGAATATCTTAAACGTAAACCTGATATTTTAATTACCCATACATGCCCAGATTTTTTGATTCCAAACATTACGGGTGGAAATAAGCCGGGCAATATAATGGATAGATTTGTCTGGAGCTATGACTATCATGATATGACAAGTCAATTCATTGGAAAATGTATAAAAGAACACAGGCCTAAAAAATGTATTTTTGGACACTTTCATACGTCGTATCATGAAGTTGTAGATGGCGTAGAATATGTAGGTCTTGCAGAGCTGGAGACTGTAGAAATATGAACAATTTAGATGATGAGTCAAAACGTCATAGTCTCTTGTCTGGTTGTGATAGTAACATAGAAGAGATTAGAGAGAAATACAAAGAATCTCGCCCAGTAGAAATTTATAGCTATGAACAAAAAAAAGAATCTAGAGACTGAACTAAAAAAATACAACATTCCGTATTGGAAATATGGAGATAAGTATAGCTTATGGCATACTCCATATGATTCCGATGGTAATTTTGTAGAGGGCTGGCTTAGTACTAAAAGAGAATGTTGGAAGGTTATCACCCATTTATATAAGGGCGGATATAGAAAAACTTATAGACAATTTTGTAAGAAACTACAAAATAAAAGAGTTCGTAAGTACGATCCTACAGACAAGCCTATTGTAAAGGCAGATAAATGGATGTGGGATTAATAGTTTTTTTGTGAGAGGGCGCCTCTCTATTTTTTATTTTTTCTAAGGAGATTTGTTATGGCTGTTTTCGGAGCTGATGATCGTATTAACATTACCGTTGTTTCTAACACTGGTAACGGCGACGTTCAAGATGTAAGTGTTAATCCCAACACTACTCTGCGCGATTGGTTTATGGGTTATTTTGGAGCGGATGCTAACCCTAAGAAGTATGTTGTTAAGGTAAATAAGGAAGGTCGGGGCGCAGATTACATTCTGCAAGATGGCGATGCTGTTACTGTTACCAGCACTAATATTCAAGCTGGCCGTCTTTGAGTTAGCTAAATATTTTAATTGAGGGGGGCTAGACAAATCTAGCCCTCCTCTACTTTTAACAAGGATTAACTATGCAAGAATTTTGTCTAACATTTTCCGCAAAAGCTTGGACGAAGTTACACTGGCTATATTCTCGTAGTAATAATGAAGTTGGTGGCTTTGGTCTCGCTCCAGACGCTAACAATCTATTGAGAATAGAAGATATTATTCTGAACCCTCAAGAAGTGAGCCCAACATTTATTGAGTGGGACGATGAAGGCGTTTCAAATTATATGACTGATATGCTAGATGAAGGCTATCTTCCTAAGCAATTTATGAGGGTATGGATTCATACTCATCCGAATATGGCTCCTACTCCTTCTATTACTGATGAGACTACTCTAAAGGATTGCTTTGGTGACTGTGATTGGTGCATCATGTTTATCCTTGGTAAAAATGGCGACTACTCTTGTCGTTATGTAAATAATAAGAATGGATACTTCTTTAATATCAAAGTATATTACGAGAAAGCTCTTTCTAGCAAGGAAAAAAATCAGATTAATGATCTTAGAAAAGAGTGGAATGAGGAATATGACGATAAAGTCACTGTTAAGAAGTTTCAACGCACAAAGACAATTTACCCGATACCTGCGGGCAGCTATGGTATACCTTACAAGGTGGAGTCTCCTCGTTCAGAAGTTTCTCAAATTGTAGACGATAATTGGCTAGATGAATATCTAAGAGATAGGATAGCTAACCTTGGATCATATAGTAATGATGACGAAGGTGACTATTTTAGTTTGGGCAATTTGTCAGATGAAGAATTTCAAAAAAGATTTGGAGTAATGTAATGAACCATCAAAATCCTTATGCTAGATTTTTGCGTCAACTTGATATTGTGCCTAGAGAAATTTTTGACTCTACAGTGACTATAGTTGGCTGCGGTGCTATTGGCAGACAAGCCGCTACTATGTGTGCTGCTATGGGCCCAAAAAAGATTATGTTGTTTGACTTTGATACTGTTGAAGATCATAACAGAACAACCCAAGGCTATAGAATTAAAGATGTTGGAATGAGCAAAGTAGATGCTCTAGTAGAATATCTAAGCGAATTGTACGATGATGTAGAATTTGTACCTATTAATTCTAAATTCCCTTGCGAAGAAGTAAAAGACCTTGGGGATATTGTTATGTTCTGTACTGATTCTATTGACGCCCGATCTGAAGGCTGGCAATTTATTAAGGACAAAGACTTTAAGTTTTTGGTCGATGGCCGTATGCTTGCAGAAAATATGCGTGTTATTGCAGGTAATAAAGAAGCTTTGTTGTCGGGATATGAAGACACTCTTTTTGACGCTAAAGATGCGCTAGAAGGTAAATGCACAGAAAGAATGACTCTTTATTCTGCCAGCGTTTGTGCCGGTAATATGATGAGTAAACTTAACAGATTCCTTCGTAAGGAAAACTTTGCTTTTGATACTATGTTTTCTTTGAAAAATGAAGAATATGGACCTATAGCTACAGGATTTGTGGAACAATGACTTTTAAGCCAAAAACTCTTCATACGACACCGAAGCAAAAAATATCAAATAATACACCTATCTTTGGGCTAGACAACAAGATTAATAAATATCATGATAATAAAGAGTTCAAAGAATTATTTAAGAGGTTTCCTAATAATCGTGTCTTACAGGCTCTAAATGAGTTGGTGGACGTTTATTGCATTAAACCGATCAATTCTTCTGTTGGATTTGGCCCTACTATTAAAGTAGAGATTCCAGATTTTACTCTAGTAGATGAAGATAGTGGCATATCTATTGATTATCAAAACTCTGGTATTTATTTTGAATATCAAGAAGATTATTTTAGCCCTCTATTTGAGGGAAATAAGACGCATCCTCATGTTGATATTGATGGGTCAATTTGTTTTGGCGATCAATCAATCATAGCCAATCAAATGATTATAAACTACAGGCTGTCAGCTTTGCTAGATTTGGTTTCTGTTATTTTGAGAAAGTATAACAAAGACGATGCTATATTTAAGATTGAGGAAATTGAAGATCTACAAAATGTTGGCGACTATCCCAATCATAATATTTTTGGCAGAATCGAGAATCCAAATAGAAATCTAGAGCCAGAAGATGATGATTGGTATGAAGAAGATTTTTATGACGAGGATGAAGAACTAGAAGAAGATGAAGATGAGATTGTAGAAGAAGATAATCAAGATCTCTTTGGCGCGCCCGATATTTTTGGAGCAACGTAAAATGTTTTTCAATTCGACAAATCCAAATAAAACTCAGTTTGGCACTAATAGAGCCAAAGCTAGCCAAATTAACAGAATAAAAAACTTTGCAGATAAAGTACTATATAACTATAATGAGCATTTAAGAAATAACATTGTAGATGCTCTACTGTCTTTACAAAAAGAGTATACGCCTACTGTATCTGCCTCAAAAAACAAAATTGTCTTTAAAGTTAAAGACATCATCATCAACGACTCTGTTTATTCCTTGATATATAATAAAGGGTCTATTGGATTTGAATTTTTTCCACATGGTGAAGATTTTTGTTGTAATGTTTCTCTACCTATAAGGCATCCTCATTGGAGTAGGACGATGGGCCTTTGCTCTGGAGATCAATACTTATACTTAGAAAATTTTAAAGACAAAGGATTGTTGTTTGAATATTTTGAGTTAGTGTTAACTATATTAAAAACTTATAATGAAGATGATACTTACGATAGATGTAAGGTTCGCCAGTTATTTTATAGGAATCCTAACTTAGGGTATGTTCGTTCAACATATTAAGGTGTATTATGTTTGCTAATCAAGAAAAAACTAAAGTACAGAGAGATATAGTAGAACAATCATATCTTTTGTCTAAAATTAAGTCTTGGGCGTACTCTAATACTAGTATAACAGACGAGCAAAAGCAAAGATTATATGAGAATACTAAAGATCTTTCTGATAACTACCACATGAAGGTTGTTAGAAACGGACTATATATTCTTTTAGACGATATAGAAGTTTCCCATCCTAGAGATGAGAATAAAAAGGTTACCTATAAGAAGCCCAAGTTACTCATTAATCATAATTTTGGTTATCATTTTTCTATAAAAGGCATATTAGATATTGTACATCCTCATTATTATGACAGGTTCTGCTTAGGTGACCAAGGTTATTATATAGATGACTATTCTAAGCGACAAGACCTACAATCCTGCATCGATATTTTAGAGGTAGTTCTTTCTAGCTGTAAAGACGACCCTCCATATGTTAGTAGATTTAACCAAGCATACAAAAAACAAAACGAAGAAAATAACCCCCAAGACAAATAAGATGGATGAAAAAGAAAAGGCTATATCATGGTGGAATAATTTATCTTATGACTCAACCGAGAAAATAGTTCGGCTCTATTTAGAGTTTGAAGACGCAGAAGAATTTATGCTTAAAGATGACATTTCCATAGATGTAGTATATCATATATACAGATGCTTACCCAAGAGTGACCAATAAAATTGGGATTATATGACTATCAACTCTCAGCAATACGCAAGTAAAATAAAGGAAAAATATGTTTGGATATCTTGAAAGCTCCTACGGTAGCATGGAAGCAGGAATAAAGTATAAAATTCTAAGCGAAGGATATGATTATTATTTGTTTTCCAATGGAACCTATATCCCTAAAAATCTAGTTAGATTAGATAATCTTGAAGATTCTTTAGATGATTACTACGACTTCTACCAGATGTACGAAGATCAACAGTAACTTACCTTCTTTGTTTTAACTCGATAGCTCTATAGTAATAGTATATTGGAGAGTACCAAATGTCAAGTACAAAAGTGCTAAGAAACCAAAATTCGTCAAATATTCTTTGTAAACTCAAAAGATTTGGTTATGATGTTCGTGTTATGCATGATAGATGCTATTATTTCACAAGTAAAGTACGCCCCGTAACAAGAGAAGATGCGCGCGGACCAATCCATCCAGCATATATACCAGAAAACGCAGTTATTGCTAACTTTGGTGGCTATACTCAAATATCTGTAGTTTCTCCTAGTGGAAATATGTTTAAGGGGGAATCAGAATGTTCTATCTACGATAATTTTTGCAAGAAGACAGGCAGAGATATAGCTTTGTCAAGAGTCATCAAAAAGATTTATCAACATTCTGAGCAAGAAAGAAATAATCTTAATCAAAGTACGGGTCTATAAGGATATAATAATATGAGGTTTTTGTTTTTGCTAGTTATTATTTCTTCTGTTGGGTGCGCCTCTCAAAGAACGCCTCTTCAAGCGGTAAACACTTTGAATATTTCTGTTTCCCATCAAAGTGACACACCTAATATAACAAGTCAAATCCAAGTAACACGAGTCTGGTAAGGATATACTATGTTGGACTACATTAAAAAGAAGAAAGAAATTAGCCTAAACCATTGGAGATATAGACTAATACATTGGTTCTTTGGAATCAGCCCGAAAAATCCAACCGAAAGTATTTTGCCACAGTATATCTATAGCCATTACTGTCCGATGTTTCATCTCAGTAATTTACTTTTACTTGTTTTACCTTTTGCGGCATTATGGAAAGTATTTGCACTGATATATAAATATGCTATTAAGCCAGTTATAAAATCAGTAAACAGTCTGCTGGGAATAATAAATACCCTTTCTAAAGAAGAAGTAGATACTCAAAATAAATCTAAGAAAGATGAATACGCCTCAATCTCAAAGGCGGCTCAACAATATTTTTCTAGTGTATCTACAGAATATTTAAAAGATCAACTAGATAAGCCTCAAATTGATGAAAAGGGAGACTTAGTTCATAGATCAGTTTGCCACAATGTTTGGTTGTGTAGTTATAATGTTGTGATCCCTAATCAAGATCTAGTAAACATAATAATGCCCTTGCTTTCAAAGTATGTTGAAGAGGTTGAAAAATCTTTAGAATATCAAAAAAAGATCGATGAACAGATGACCTTTTGGATCAATTTCTCTAGGCCTTTTGTTAAGTCTCTTGTAGTTGCTTTTCTTATTAGTATGGGATGCTTGTCAGTCTACGGTTTATTTCTGTCTATACCCCCTATTTTAGAGGGGCTTTATCTTATTATCCAGCTCCTTTGTAGTATAAGCCTATTTCAGATGTCTATTAACGCTTTGAAAGTACTTGCAATCGTCGTACCATTAGTTGTTGGAATCATAGCTATGTTCAGGACTATTCCAGGCGATATAGTATTTGAAGCGATATCTGGCGGCCTGTCGTGGACAAGCAAAGTCTATCTTAGCATACGGTCATTTATTACAAAGCTCTATGAAGATAACTGCCCGCCGATAGAAATAATAGATCATAAAAAATAATAGGAAATTCTATAATGATAACAGTAATTGTCTCAATAACAATATCATATCTCTTTGTATATTTCTTGTTAGACTTTGCAGTTAGATTATTAGATTGTATAGAAAAAGTTCCTGGCGGTACAGATTCACAATTATACAAAATAATAAGAGGAGATAAGTTTATGGCGAACTGTTCGTGGTGTAATGCGGAAATGGCAGAAGAACGACTAGAAATTTTTGATACATGTATTAAATGTACAGACCAAAATAAGTACGTTGGGTTCCAGGTGTCTCCACATAAAACAGGAAGCTATCCAGTTTTGATAAAACCTTCTAATAAAGAACAAATAAGACAGGCGACCAACGCAAATAACAGAAAAAGATAATCTCTAACAAATAGAAGTCTTTACCACAAGGATTACAATAATGAAAAATCATTTTAAAGCCAGCCTGCTGCTGTTAGCAGCGCTAATTTTATTTTTAGGGGGAATGTTTTGGATTGGCGCCTTGTTAGCCGAAGCAAATACAATCACTAACATTTTCGGAATGTCTCTTGGCATCATAATCATGTATATCGAAACATACATAGGAGCCAATATTCTTGACATTTATACAAATAAGAAAAGCTCTAAAGAATAAATAGAATCTTTATTAAGACAAAATATCAATAATGATAAGCTATAAAGTAATAGGGCCTATACTAGGAAAGATGAAAGCAGAACTAATAGTTCTTAAGGCCTCAAAAGCCCTTCGAGCAAAAGAAGATCCCAGGGAGGTTTTAAAAAAAATAAGATTAGCTTTTGAGCGTGCTAATTTGTCCGAGTCTGAAAAATATTATCTTCAAATATCTTATGTTGAGCCACAGAATAATATTCTAGATAGAAATTTTTACTTATCGAGAGTACCCCCCATCGGACAGATAGCAATATCCGTTGAAGACTTTTTAGCAGAACTCAAAACAAAATGAAGTCGTGTCAACTTGCTTACAAAATAGACAACAGCCTATCTTTTTACTTAGTAAATAAAGAAATAGAAAAAAAGCTTGAAACTAATGATTGGGATAAAAAGGGTCCTTGTAGGCTAATAAAAACATTTAAAAATAAACCAGATAAAGTCTTAATATGCTTTAAAAATAGATTCATTATACTTAATCGCACAGAAATATATGTAGGCGCTAAAGACCCATGTACTTACTATAAAGAAGTTTCATTACAAACACTTTTAAATACAATCCGCTCAAACTAAAGAAAGATAAAATGATTGAAAACCCTTTGCTTACTGTTGATAGCTACAAAACTTTTCACGATTACTTTTTAGTTCCTGGGACTACAAAGATTTATAGCAATTTGACTCCGCGAGCATCAAGAGACGCAGAAATTAAAGAAATTGTATTCTTTGGATTGCAATATTTTTTGCAAGAATATCTTACTACAAGAATGCAAAAGGGGTTTTTTGATAGGGATATAGAAGAAGTTGTAGAAGAATTTGAAAAGTATACTGCTTTTGACACAGATAAGATTAGGCAGCTTCATGAACTTGGTTTTCTTCCGATAGAAATTAAGGCTCTGCCGGAAGGAACTAAAGTCCCATTGAGAGTGCCAGTTTTAACAATCACCAATACACACGAAGATTTTTATTGGCTTACAAATTATATAGAAACTTTAATGTCTTGTGTACTTTGGTTGCCAAGTACTTCTGCTACAACGCTAAATCAATATAGGAAAGTTGCAGAAAAAGCATGGGATAGAGTAGGCGGTGACAATGGATTTATAAACATACAATTTCACGATTTTAGTTGCAGAGGGCTCAATTCTTCAGAGTCATCTATGGTTGCTGGAATGGCACACTTTGTTAATTTTGATGCATCTGATACTGTGCCCGCATTTTATGCTATTGATAAATACTATAATGCATCATTCCCTACAAACAAGATATTTGCTAGTGAACATGCCTGTATGAGTACAGGTACTAAGATTTTAGGATCAGAGTTTGACTATTATAAATATCTTGTTACAGAAGCATTTCCAAGTGGATTGCTTGCTTTGGTCAGTGATACTTATGATTACTGGCGAGTTCTTACAGAGTACATGCCAAAGCTAAAAAATGAAATTTTAAATAGAACGCCTGACGAAAATGGCTTAGTATCTTGTGCTATTAGGGGAGACAGTGGAGACCCTGTAAAAATTATAGTAGGAGATCCTGATGCAGATCCAAATAGCCCAGAATATAAAGGTACGATAGAGCTGTTATGGGATACCTTTGGAGGCGAGATTGATGAAAATGGTTTTAAGAGACTGAATCCTAAAGTAGGAGCAGTTTATGGTGAGGCTATTTCTTTAGATCGATGTGACAGAATCCTTAACGGACTTATTGATAAAGGATTTTATCCTAATGTATTTTTAGGATTAGGCAGTTGGAACCATTGTAAGACTCGTGATGAATTTGGATGGGCAGTTAAATGTACTTATGTAGAACATGAAAACTGTGGTTATAATGTTTATAAGGACCCTATAACTGATGACGGCACTAAAAAATCAGCAAAAGGCCTGTTAAAGGTAGAAAGAGTAAATGGCCAGCTCACCCTAAAAGATCAAGTATCCCAAGAGGAAGAGCAGCAAGGCGAGCTTAAAACAGTATTTAAGAATGGTGTTATTGTTAATAAAATTACTCTTGATCAAATTCGTAACAATATGAGAAACTAAAAATGTTTAAACTTCAATTTATCGACATTGATCAAAATGAAACCTTAGAGTGCGGATTAACTCAAATTAAATTTCCCGCGGGAGAGGTTCATGTTAGATTAAATGATAGGCCCTTAAGCAAAAAAGACTGGACTCACTGTAATATCACATGTAGACTTAATGATAGCGACGATCTAATGTATCTGGTTATGGCAACCGATGCTATTAGACAGGCTTTCCCGCTTATTAAGATTAATCTAATTACAGGTTATTTTCCAGGGGCAAGACAAGACAGAGTAACTCAAGAAGGAGAAGCTCTAGGCGCCAAAGTTTATGCTAAGATTATAAACCAACAAAATTATGGCTGGGTTCAAATTATAGAGCCTCATAGTGATGTTGTTACTGCATTGATTGATAGATGTAAAGTTAAAAACATAGATCATATGATTGCCGATAATGTTATTGACGATGATATAGATGTAGTAGTTTGTCCAGACGCGGGAGCAGTAAAGCGTATAAGTAGCATTGTAAGCTTTGCAAATACTCCCCACCCCGAAATTGTTTATTGTTCTAAACAAAGAGATACAAAAACAGGCAAGCTATCTAACTTTAAAGTTCATAGCGATAACTTAGATAATAAGTCTTGCGTTATTATTGATGACATTGGGGACGGATTTGGTAGCCACATAGCCATAGCTAATCTCTTAAGAGAGAAAAAAGCAAGTGAAGTAAGGGTCTTTGTAACCCACGGAATTTTTAGTAAGGGTTATGCAGAGCCACTGAATACCTTTGACAAGATTATTACTACAGACTCCTATAGGAGTGCAGATAGCTATCCAGATTCTATAATCACTTATAAAATACTATAAGTCAAAGAGCTACAAGGTCTAAAATTACACAGTAAAAATGGTTAGAAACAAACAATTATACTGTAGAATAAAAAGCATATCGGACCTAAGATATATAGGCTTTGTGTTAAAACTTAAAAAGTGGTCGCTGACATCAGACTGCTCAGCAGCAATTTTTTATTGTTATCACCATTTTTCTAAAAATAGAAGAAGACACTCTAGGCTTATCGGAGACTGTTTGTGTTATGACCCTGTTTCAAAAACAATAAGAATAACCAAAAGACTAGATAGCCATTATGCTAAAAAAGTAAATATAAAAGAATTTGCTGAAAATATAAAGACTAAGGAAGATTAAGAGGTATCAAAATATGAGTATTAGACAAAGTTGGGGAATACCTAAAGAATCAGAATGGGTACCGTCATCGTATATATATTCTTTCTTTAAGTTAAATTTTGGATTTAATCTTAGGGAGATGTCTAACCTAAAAATTCAGCCCGTCCCAGTTGAAAACCCAGAGTTTAATCTGATAATCAATATGGAAGAAGACAAGGCTATGCTGCAAAGACTTAAAATTTCTCTTGAATACCTTCCAGAAGGAGAAGTATATACAAGTTTAATTCCAGAGCATATAGCAAATTATTTCTTCTTTTTAGTAGAAAAAGAGAATGGACAACCTCTTTACTATAAAAAAGTAGAAGATATAGATAAATATTTTCAAGAAAAGTCTCAGAATATCATTCCTGAACTATTCGGAAAGTCGATGGGTTATAAAGGTAATAACGACGATCTAGATAGTGCATTTGAAGACTATGGAGAATAAATGAGAGGCAAAAAGAAATGTCCATCATGCGGCACTATCTCTGGAGTAAGATTACAAGTTTGTAAAACCTGTGGGCATAAATTTGTAGTACAAAAATCTACTCGTAGAAAAAGAAGACCCAAGCAATATATCCCATGTGAAGATTGGCGACGGCTAAAGAAAAACGATATTATTAAAGTAATACAGGGGTCAGGTCCTTATTACATATGTGAAGAGTCTCAAGAAAAAATCCATCTTAACTCCCACGGAGTATTTCAAGTCAAAGAAATTTTAAAAGATGGAATACTAGCGTACTCTACTAAAGAGCTAACTGGAATCCATTATATCTATATGGATGAACAAGAAAGAACTATGCATTCAGGAGCTGTTTATACACAGCATAAAATCTTATGCAAAAATACCAACGCTTAAAGCCAAATGATTATGATATAGCAGTTAGCTATATTTGTAATAATTGTTGCTGGATACATTGGCTAACGCCGCCGCAATTTAATAATCCAAACTTTCAAATTTTTTGTAGCTGTGGACAGGTATCTCAAATAGAAGATCCTGACCTAGCACAATTTATAAAGAAAGCAGATAAGGTAAAAACTCAAAACATAGAAGCGGCTAAAAATGATAATAGGGAAAGAATCTTATCTATACTAGAAGCTCAGGGATTTGAAAAGCAAAATATTCAAAAGGCCCTATTAAAAGTAGAAGATGGTGAGTTTGACCTTATGGTAAAAAACACATTAGAATACATATGAGACCATCAAAAATAAATGATATTATTGGGCAGGAAGATATAAAACAAAGCTTAAAGATTTGTATTAATGCAGCAAGTAAATTAGACCGTAAAATACCACATATGATATTCCAAGGTCCTCCAGGTCTTGGTAAGACTACATTTGCACTAGCCGTTGCCAATGAACTTGATTCAAATTGTCAAATAATCAATGGCGCAACAGTATCTAATCCCAGCTCTATAATTAAAGCATTAGTACAAAGCTCAAATAAAGATATTGTTTTTATAGATGAAATCCATTCTCTGCCTAAAAAAGTAGCAGAAACATTATATATGCCTCTCGAAGATGATAAGCTCATCATTACAGAGGCGAAGAAAGACAAAACAGAGAATGCAATTGTTGTTCCTATAAGTCCTATTACAATAATAGGTGCAACTACTAATACAGGGCTGATGCCAAAGCCTTTGCTAGATAGGATGACACTTAAGTTTCACCTGACATTCTATTCTGATAAAGAACTAGAAAATATCATTCAGAAGCACACAACCCAAAACAATTTTACAATAGATGAAGACGCTAAGCGTAATCTCTCAAAAAGATGTAAAGGGACGCCAAGAATTGCGAGCGCATATTTAGAGTGGATATATAACTTTTCTATCAGTAAAAATACAAGAAATGTATCCGCTAATATAGTCAACGAAGCTTTTGATCTATATGGAGTAGATGAAAAAGGTTTAGATAAGAATGATAGGCAATATATTGATACCTTAAAAGCTGCGGATAGACCATTAGGACTAAAGACTATTGCTAGTTTATCAAATCTTACAGAAAATACAATTCTAGAAGAAATTGAACCCTATTTAGATCGTATAGGAATAATTAAAAAACTTCCTAGCGGCAGATGTTTAACTTAATATAAGGATATTCCCATGAAGAACACTATCTTACTAGAAATTCATCCCTACAATGAAGAGTTAGTATACATTATGGAGGAACTTCCATGCGGGGAAAGTAATTGCTTAGGACAGGCTAATCTACAAAGTGGAACTGTTGATCTTGGTCCCCTTAATATTGAGACTCTAAATACTGTATGCAATCTTTTAAACGGTCAGTTTGAACATGATTTCAGAACCCAAGAAGATTCAAATCTCGGATCTTGCTATTAATATAGCAGATAAATGCCAAGAAAGATGTAGACATGTTACCATTATATTGTATAAAAATCGAATCATATCGATAGGATTAAACTCAGGAAAAACAAATACTAATGCAGCTAAGTTTTATTCTTATCCATCAATTCATTCTGAGCTAGACGCTTTAAGAAAGGCGCCTAAAAAATACAATCTTAGAAAATGTGTCTTAGTTAACTTCAGAATTAGTAGAGAGCCAGACAAACAGACATTCTTAATGTCAAGGCCTTGTAGTAGCTGTATGAAAACTATTGAATCATATGGCATTACAAAAGTAATGTATACAAATAATCGTGGACAATTGGAAAAACTAAAATGAAGCCCTCATTTAATAGGCAATATCATAAAAACGAGCTAAAAGCAGATGAAAGATTTGAGTTTCAAGTAGAAACCGACCCAGCCATTATGAAAAGGCTGTCAGATGATGTATATGAAGATCCAATTTCTGCTATCCTTAGAGAATTGGCCACGAATGCTTATGATGCCCATATAGATGCCAATAATCAAGATGTGCCATTTGATATAGACTTGCCCATAGGTAGCAACGCAGATTTTCGCATTAGAGATTATGGTACTGGCCTGTCAAAAGAAGACTTAACACAAACTTATACTCGCTACGCTAAAAGTAATAGAAGAGATTCTAATGAGCATATTGGATCAATCGGCATCGGCTCCAAGAGCCCATTTGCGTATACAAATCAGTTTATTGTAACCTCGTATTTTAACGGCAGAGCTATCTCTGCTTTGTGCGCTAGAGATGAATATCATGTACCATACCTACAAATAATCTCGGAACAAGATACAACAGAGAAAAATGGGCTAGAAGTAAAGTTTCCCGTAGAGACTAAAGACCACAAAGAGTTTATCAAAAAAGCTGCAATTATATACCAATGGTTTGATGTGCAGCCAAATTACAATACTGACCAAGTTAAAAACATCAAAACTCATAAAAATCTATCTTATTTCTCTGGAGATAACTTTTTACTACATAAAGGTCTAGAAACAAATTCGTTTCAAAGACGCAATGCCCAAGTTTTGATGGGGAATATTCTTTACAAGACAAATATAAAAACAACATTTGATAATCTTATTATAAAAGTGCCTATAGGATATGTTGGCATTACAATAAGCCGAGAAGCGTTACAAGACACACCGCAAAATTCTGCAAAAGTTTCCGCTAAATTAAAAGAAGTATATCAAGAAATAGAAAAGGATACAGCGAAAAAAGTAAACAGCTTTGCCACGCCATATGAAGCGATTGGATTCTTGCATAAGCTCTCTAGAAGCTCTAACAAGCCTGTAATTTTCTCAGAATATAAAGGCTCAAAAATTAATTCAAATGGAATTGATATAAAGAGTGCGGGGACTTTATCTTCAGTTGATAGATTTTTTGCTAAAAGAGGAAATGACACAGATTTTCTTTCTGGAAATGACATAAGTAACAAACTTCCTATTATATATGTAGATATTAAGACTGGATATGTCAAAGCAGCCAGAAGCTACCTGAACAAGACAAATCAAATTCATGGACTATTATTTTCAGGGAATATTGATGAACTCCAAAAGTTGACAGGCTTAAAAGACCATGAGATTATTCGTGCAAGCGATTACTACGTTAAATCTACCGGCAAAAAAAGAGGGACATATGGACATATTAAAATCTTTAAGTTCAGGCCTGACAAAGGCGGGGTCAATGTAAATCAATATTCTAGATTCTGGGAGGCTGTTAATTATACTACTAATAATGGCAAGTCCGACTTATATGTTCCAATAAAAAGATACAAGCCAGAAGTTGATATAAATATCCATATGGATAGGTACAAAGACTTCATAGATTTTGGGAAATACAATTTATTTGGAGTCAAACCAGATAAGATAAACTGGGCGATTTCTCAGAATATGAAGCCCTTAAAAGACTTTATCAAAAATAAAGGTATTCCTGATGAAAAACTAAGATATTGCAAAAATATCTACTTGATAGAAAGTCTTAGTCAGCTACAAGATAAAAACTATATTAATTTTTATGCAATCTGGGGACGCTTAGAAGATAGTATTAAGGTCAAACTTTTTACCGCCGCCGAAATTCAAAGCATAGACCAAGCATTTCAATATAGACGAACGAGCTTTCGTTACAAAAACTATCTTAATCTGGAAGATTATAGATTCTGGTCAGGTTTTTTATCGGATGGGCAACAAAAACTAATAAAAGAACAGTCTATTAAATTGATAGATAAAATAATTAACCTAACAAAAAATAATATGCCTATGAGTATACTTAGCTCGTATGTTAGCGTCAAAAAACAATTATCAAAAGATCAAATTCTTTGGCTCTTTCAAGAGAATGTAAATTGACATGAAAAAAATTATGAGCGGGAAGAACATTACCATTATTAAAGATGGTAAGCCGCATATGTTTATGTGTGGGTCAGAATCTAATGAATACTTGTATAATTTCTTATCTTTGTGTGAAGACGCAAAAATGCTTGATAGAGCAATAAGCGACCCAAGCATTCAGTCTTATATTAAAACATATAATAAATTTCCAGAAAACAACACTGAAATTTTTGAACATGGACACGAAATTAGCTATATAGCATCAGACCATAAGCATTCTACAAAGATTGAAGTTGATGGGAATATTGTAGATACCACATTAATCACGTTTTCAAATATTCATGATATTACGATTCCCTTGTCTACTAACGATAGAGAAACAGCTATAAAAAAGTTTCAAGATAGCAATTTTGATATATATCCAGACAAATTAATAATATTTTGTTCTAGATGTAAAACTATTCATTCTATCGAAAAATTAGATTCTAGCGGGCGAATAACTAAACTCTCTAAGGAGAAGATTATCAATGTCTAATAAAGTAATGATTCAGGATCTCAAGGAAGCTCTAGATAATGAACTCAATGTTATCATAGAGGGCGAACATGGCGTTGGTAAGACTCATATAGTTTCCAAGCTATTTACTGAAAAGTATGGAGAAGATAGCTGGGCTTATTTTAGCGCTCCTACAATGGACCCATTTATTGATTTTATAGGTTGCCCAAAAGAAACTGTAGACGAGAACACCGGAACAAAATATCTTGACCTCGTAAGACCAAAAAGATTTGCCGAAGATAAAATAGAGGCGATCTTTATGGATGAGTTTAATCGCGGAGACACTCATGTCAGAAATGCAGTGATGGAACTTATTCAGTTTAAATCGCTTAATGGCATTAAGTACGATAACTTAAAAGTTATTTGGGTGGCTATCAACCCTTATAATGATGATTATGATACTGATAGGCTAGACTTAGCTCAGGAAAGCAGGTTTCACGTTCGACTAAATATGCCATATCAGCCAGATAGAAATTACTTTAGTAATAAGTATGGGCAAAATGCAGCGGCCGGCGCTATATCTTGGTGGAACGAACTTAAGATTAATAGGCCTGATTTGATTAAAAAGGTCTCTCCTCGCACGCTTGATTATGCTATGGATGGCTTCCTTAATAAAAAAATGAGACTAGAACCTTTTCTCCCGCAAGGAGTTGAACTTAATAGCTTAAAGGCAGCTCTAAAAGATGGACCAGTACTCGAAAAACTTAAGGAGTGTGGTGAAGATCACGAAAAGATTACTAAATTCTTTAAGGATGAGAATAATTTTAGCGCGACAAAAGATTACGTGCTAAGCCAACAAAATACTGAAAAGTATATACATTATTGGCCTAAAGAAAAAATTGCTGCCGAAATAGTAAAAGTAAAGCATAGAGATTTACTTACATCAATTATTTCTGAGTCTGTTGAGGTTGGCAATGGACAAAAAATGTACGATATTATTGCAAATATTATTGCTGTTGGAAGCGAGAACAATAAAGAGTTTCTAGAATACGCACAATCATCAAGTATACTAGAGGCGATTGAATCATACATTAGCATGTCTGAAATTAAACAAATATAATAGGATATACAATGAAGCCACAAGATCTTCTAGATTGTTATGATTTGATAATCAAAGATATGTGTGAATATCACGAGATGTTTTATAAGCTAGGCGCAATAGGCAGGCCCGGAGTATCAGATAAAATAAAAACAGCGTGCGTTACTTTTGACAGAGAGGGAAAATTCCTACGGTTTTTGTTTAACACAGACTTCTTAGAAAAACTAACCTGGGATCAAGTCAAATTTGTTTGCTGTCACGAGATGCTCCACCTGCTTTTCAATCACGGAGAACGCATCAAAGATAATCGTCTAAATAGAAAAATAGCAAATATCGCGTTAGATATTGTTGTTAATCATTCTCTTATAGACAATTTTGGATTTTCTAGAGAAGACATGTCTGAACTAGGAGATATGTCTCCAGTATTCAAAGACATCGCTTTTAAAGATGATCATCAAAAGATTAACGACGATGATATTTTTGAGTATTACTTTAAAGAGTTGCTAGATAGGGCAGAAAAACAAACTGTCATAGACCTTACTGCAACACCCAATGGAGGGTCTTTAGACGACCATTCCTCTTTACCATCATTAACTGAAGAAGAACTTAAAGAAGTTATCTCAGAAGCTATCAATGATAAAGAACAAGCAGAAAAGATTGTCCAAGAATTGTCTGCTGGCACAGAAAATATAAAAGATATTCTCAATATAATTTATAAAAAGCAGCCACAAAACAAAAGATGGGAATCTGTAGTTGGGCAAATTCGTAGAAATTTGATAGCTAAAGATAAAAGTAGAACTTATCAATGGCATAAGCCAGACAGAAGAGCATCCCTAATAGACAAAAAGTTTTTACTTCCAACTATTAATAGATGTGATCATAAAGGTAAAAATAAATGGGACTTGTGGCTTTTTGCCGATGTTTCTGGATCATGTGTTAATTATTGTCAAAGATTTATCGACGCGGCGCGGAGCATTCCAACCGATACATTTAACATTAAGTTTCATACTTTTAACACAGAAGTTGAAAGTGTAGATTTAAAAACAGGAAAATTTTACGGTGGAGGGGGAACTGCATTTGACATTATAGAAGAATATATACAAGTTCACACCAAGCAAAAAGAGTATCCAAATCTAGTATTTGTCATAACAGATGGGATAGGGAATGCAGTAAGTCCGCAACAACCTAAGAATTGGTTTTGGTTCCTTTCTGGACGAGCTTCAGAAGATTATATACCAGATGAATCTAAAGTATTTAGCCTTAGTGATTTTGATGGTTATGAGGATGTTTAATGTGTACTTATTTAATCCCAAATAATACGATTCTTAAATATGTTTCTGATAAAATACTCCACAATATAATACCAACATACCTTGATAGTATATTTATAACTGGAGGCTCGATACAAAGAGCAATACATAGACAAGAGGGCGCAGGCGATATAGATATTTTTATATGTCATAATGATATGGCATATACTAAAATAGTAAATCAAATAGCAAAGATCTTCAACTCTATTGCGGTCCTTAATGAAAAATCAGTAAAGTACCACCGCCCATATTATGAGATTAATATAGATGTTAAGTTGAAATATAAAAATATCAGGAAAAAACTACAAATATTTCAAGGTGTGGTAAGTGTAAACTTATTTGATATTGAATGCTGTAAAGCAATACTACCAGTAAAAAAAATGCATATAGAGGCAGACTCACGTATAATATCAGAAATAGTAGGTCTACAGACCAAGGTTAACTGGAAATATGCTACTGACAAAACAAAAAAAAGAATACTAAAATATATGATGCAGGGATATCAATTTCCAAAAGAAGACCTGTCAAAATTAAAGCACGACATCAAACATAAAATAAGCTGGAATAAACATGATCATCAAACTCAAAAATGACAATTTAGATTTTTCCTATATTATAAACAAGAACCCCGATAGCGGACCACGTATTATAGACTGTAGGAAAGGTAATTTGATTGGTTGGTTTACAGACCCACAAACATATTACATTTCATTTATGGAAGGTCATGATGAAAGTTCATTTGGAGGCTCAGATTTTGAGTATTTAGACGTTAACAAATTTAACAACCCATTTATTATAAACAAAATGATAGACGGTATGTTGGATGGTCTAAATACAAAATATGATGATATTAGTGATATCTCACTGGAAATTAGTAACGTTAATGTTCGAGACTCTACATTCCAAAGTATTAAAAAATATTTCCATGAATTTATTATTCAAGATTACCCTTCAGAAAATTGGACTAATTACAGATGTATTAAAATTCGCTCGTATAAACATACTCTGGAATATTTCTTAAAGTTTGTTCAGGTAGTAGCTTTCTATATGGCGTTAGATCAAGATGCTATATACAAAGACGACAATATAAACAAAAAATACTTCCAATTAATATCTGATATTGACGCGCCATATTTCATCAGGTATCTATTCAAACAAAACCTATTAAGAAACAGCGAAAAAAAGTTCTACGAATATCAAGAGCTTATCAATAATAGTGAGAAATATGAACTAAACATGTCGCCCAAAAATAATTGGGAATCAAGATTCGACTACATTAACTCCTTAATTCCAGAAGATAGCACTATCATAGATTTTGGCTCTGGCGAGGGCAGATACCTTACACGCCTAGCAAAGAATCATAAAAATTATATTTGTGTTGATATAGATCCAGACTGCCAAATTAAATGTTCTAAAAAAATCGAAAACAACGGCATAGATAACGCAAGTGTAGTAAGTTCAATTGACGAAATAGATAAACAGACAGTAAATGGCTGTACGATCATTATGTCTGAAGTAATTGAACATATAGAACTCGACAAGCATGCCGAGATTTTTAAGGGGCTACTTAGTTTAAAACCCTCCCAAATATTGATTACTACGCCAAACAAAGAATTTAATCCATTCTATGGAATAGAGCTAAGACACGAAGATCATAAGTTTGAATTTACGCTAAAGCAACTATCTAATCAGATAATAAATATTTTTGGCCAAAATAAAGAAATATCAATAACAGGTATTGGCGATACAGTTAATAACATACCTACAACATGGGGCGTTTGTATTAACAATATCTAAATATTTTTTAGAGACTAAACATGTGGCATATGCAATATTAATCTATAACACTCTTAAAGCTGTACGCTATGAAATTTGCGGTATTCTATCCGGTAGAGAACAGGCAGGTTTTAATACAGAAAGCATCATTACTAGATATATACCGCTATTTAATGAGTTGGGGTTGAAAAATTCTATTATAGAAAAACTACAATTTTTGCAACAATAAATATATCAGAAAATCTAAAAAAAATACAAACAAACGAGTTTATAGATGTCATTAAAAATTAAAAAGAATACTATTGTAGTTACAGTTGGCCCAAGTAATTGTGGAAAAAGCTATTGGTGCGAGAATAATTTCTTACCGATTGCGTCGGGACTATTTGAAACAGTTCACTATATATCCTCCGATAATCTGAGGCGGATGATAATAGGATCGGATTTAGACAAGCATGATTCAGAACTTTTTGCAGTATCAGATCAAGCTTTTAATATGCTCTGGACTGAACTAGAATCAGTTATCAGTTACCCAGCTAATCAAGACATAGTTGTTGTAGACAGCACTGCTCTCAGTCCTTCCTTCCATGAAAAAATAACCACATTAGCTAAAAAGCATCATTACAATTTGTGCTTTGTTACCTTTAATTACAAGAACACAAAAGATTACTATAGCGATAGAAATAATTTTATTATTAAGAATCATGTTAGAAAATTTAAGGAAACGACCCTTAAGAGTATAAACTCTTACAAAAATTTTGCACAAGTATATAATATTAAGTCTCATGCCGAAATCTCTCATGAGATAATAAGAGAAGAAGAACCTAAGAATGGTTTAAGGCTAGACAATAATTCAAAATATGCAGTAGTTGGAGATATACATGGCTGCTATAGAGAATTAGAAGAAATGCTTAATCAGCTTAGAGCAAAGAAATTTCAAGATATTATTTTAATAGGAGACATCTTTGATAAGAACAAAGAAAAAGACTCAGCTGAAAAAACAATCAATCTTATTAAAGAAAATCTAGACTTAATTAGACTAGTACGAGGTAATCACGATCATTTTGCAGAAGTTTTTTGGACTAAAAAAGATACTCAAGTCCCTCAAGACATTCTCAATAAATATTTTAATGACGCTGTATTTTTAGCTGAGAGCCCAGAGCTACAAAAAAAATTTTTAGATCTATTAAAACTGTCTTACCATTGGGTTGAAACAAAAGAAGCTATTATTACTCACAGTCCTTGCCAAACAAAGTTTCTAAAAAAGAACTCTGGAGAAGCTCTAAGAAATCAAAGAAATTATAGATATCGTTTAGAAGAAAAAGAAACTTTAGAAGACAAGTTGTGGTTTGTTGATAGAGAAAAAAATAAATCTCATAAGAAACATATTTGGGGTCATATAGCGTTGCAAAGAGCTTTTGTTAACAGTTCAAATATAGGTATAGACACTGGCGCGGTATATGGTAACTGTCTAACCGCAGTATATTTTGATAAAGGCCGGCATCACTTCCTGAAAGTTAATTCAAAGAACGCATATTGTGACGATAGGCTTCAGACCTTATCTTTTACTAGAGATATTCAAATAGACGAAGATAATCTTAAGCTAGCCTCAAGAATGGCAAAGCAAAATATTTGCTATTTATCTCCTACTATGTGTCCCGCTGATAAAACCGACACAGAACTAGAAAGTCTAGATTGGGCCTTTAATTATTATAGGAAGAATGGAATAGAACAAGTGTGCTTACAGCCAAAGTTTATGGGCTCGCGAGCGCAAATTTATCTATATTCAGATCCCGAGAAGTGTTATGGAGTAACAAAAAATGGATATAGATTTAAAGAAGAGCTTAATGAAATATTAAAAGAAGAATATGCCAGACTAATTGAAGAAAGACAAGACTTCTTTAGTCAGGGTGGCTTATTTACGATTTTAGATTGCGAGGCCCTTCCATGGAGATTGCTCGGAGAAGGGCTAATAGATAAGTCTTTTTACGGATACTATCATGCAGCCTCAGAACATTCAAGATTAAGAGCCGAAGGAAATCTAGATAAAGTACTCAATAAGCTTGAAGAATCTATTTCTACAAATAAAGATTTTGACAACCTAACAAAAACAGAATATATTGAAAAATATGGACATCACAAATATAGCTTGTCCAAAGGTATTAAAAATATACACAAGAACTATATAAGTGTAGAATCACAAAATGCCTATCTAGAACTTTTCAAAAAACAGGTAGATATTTATGGATCGGATGAGCCGGCTAGAATAGAGCCGTTCGCTATACTCAAAGATGTTTATACTGATGGGTCTACCAAGACCTATTGGAATGAGTCAAATAGCGACATGTTTAGTAAAATTAATAAATCTAAGTCAATATTATTAGACTTAAATAATATTTCTGAAGAGCTATTATCAGATTTCCAGGCCTTTTTAAAATCTAATAAAATAGAAGGGTGCGTGGTCAAGCCTGATAAGGTTTATAATTTAGATATAGCGCCCTACATAAAAGTACGAAATCCAGAATATTTAAGAATAGTATATGGTCCTGATTATACTAATCCGGCTAAACTCGACAAGCTAATGTCAAGAAAAAAGATTAGATATAAATTGTCAGATTCTATTGCTCAATTTAAACTAGCTAAAGATATCTTAGAAGATCCATCTGTCGAAAATCTAGGCAAATTTTTACAGGTCAAACAAAGAGGGACTAATGGAGACCCAAGATTTTAATGTCGACTTGACAGAAGACCTTATCAAGGTACTAAAGAAATACGCCTTGATTATAAGTCCTAAAAATCCGAGCGATAAAAACACTTTTGTACTTCGTACTCCGAGGCAAATGATTGGGAAATCTTTTGAAGATGCATTAGTAAATGCTATTGATAACTATAAAGAAGAAGAAAATACACTGTAAAATAAGCGGTGTTCTGGTGTATAATAGTGTATGGCTATTACAACAACCAGCTCCCTTCGGGTTGAGCTTAATTGGACGCAAACTGATACCGGACTTGGCGATAATCAAGCTAGAGATTCTGTGACAATGAGCAGAACGACCCAGCTAACTGATGGCACAGGCCTTAGTCAAGCTAACAAGGTATTTTACGGTACTGGACTTTTAGCTCCGGGCGGATCAGATACTATTGATTTTCAAAATCTGTCAAGAAACTTATTTGGTAATAATATCAGCTTATCTCTTGATGGAGGATGGCTTAAATTTCTCTCTGTTGAAAATACTAGTACAGGAGCTAATCAGTTTATAGAGCTAGACAATACTATAGCTCAAGGGCAAACAGGATATGCTCAATCAACCGTTATACCCATCTATCCAAGCGGTATAATGGCATTTTCTAATCCTCTAAGCGGCTGGGTTATAAATAGCTCGAATAGATATGTTAGAATTAATGATGGTGGAGCCGGATCAACATTTGAAATAGGAATAGTATCTGCAAACCCATAAGGACTTATTATTTTGGGACTTTTATCAAATCATATTTGTTACTTAGCTGGGCCTATTGATCAGGCCAAAGATGATGGAAAGACTTGGAGAAAAAATCTAGCCCCTTTCTTAAGAAATGAAGGCATATCTGTAATAGATCCAACAGATTCTGCTTTTTCTAATGAAGACGATAGTGTAGCTGTTTCTAAAATTAATATTGCAAAAGAAGCGGCAGACTGGGATAAGGCTACAAGAATAGGTAAAGAAGTTGTACAAAGAGACCTAAGAGCTGTGGACTTATCTAGCTTTGTAGTTGCATATATCAACCACGATATTTTTATGTGCGGTTCTATTATTGAAATAGCACATGCAGCTATGCAAAGAAAGCCTGTTATTATTTGCTGTGAACAAGGCAAAGAAGGCGTTCCTAATTTTCTATGGGGAATGCTAAAACACGAAATGTTTTTTGGCTCTTGGGATGAAGTTGAAAGATACATTATTAATGTTAATATGGGAATAGAGCCGAGATTGAACAGATGGAAATTTTTGGATCAACAAAAACTATGAATCAATCTGGCAAGATTTTTTGGTCTAATGGTGGATATCATTACGTAGGATGTCCACCGCACGGCCTTATAAAAACTAAAACAATATCAAACACAGTTTACGAAACTATAGAAAGCGTACCTCCATTAGCTTTCTCAAAGCATCAAATAGCTATTTTTTTGAAATGCGACTTAGATATTGTTTTATTATATAACAAACTAATAGAAAAATGCTTTAAGACAAACTCTACACTGTATACTCTAATAAGAGATTTCCGAATACATAAAAATAGAAAATATCTTAAATACTGTAGAGTATCGAGCATGCTTTATGTTTCTAATGTTCAACGTCAAAGTATAATTATAAGCGCTCAAGCAGCTATTAAAGATATAATTCTAACCAAAATGTTTTTATGAATAAAGACCTTACAATATGCTTGCTTCTAAGTCCTTCGGACGAAAAATTTATCAAAGGCTGGTGTGAAAACCATGATGGTATAGCATCTAGAATCTGCGTTGGAATAGATGAAGATGGCCCAAAAGCACACAATCTATATACAAAGTTACTTAGTTTAATACAAAAATCTCAGTTTTTTAGCTTTAATTTGAATCTTAACAATGATTTTGCCGGGGCTAAAAACCAAATTTTAGATAGGTGTGAGACAAAATGTAGAATGTTTATTGATGCTGATGAACTCTTAATGCCTCATACGGCTGACCATCTAAAAACATTTGACTGGGAATATGATGTAGTAAATCCAGAGGGTTCATATGCCGGTGTTCTAAGATACAATCTATTTAATAGACATTTTGTACATCCAGATAACTATCATATGTGTTTTCTTAATGATGATACTAGATTTGTAAATACTTCGCCATATTTGAATGCGTCTCCTGGGTGTCATGAAGTTCCAAATGGATTTAGAGCCGGGATATTAAACCCCGATAAATATCAAATACTACATCTAAAAGAAAACTGGACCGGAAATTTTAGAGCCAAGGGATATTTTGACTCTCGGCAGCAAGATGCTATAGACGCCTTAGAAAAAGAAATAGAGGCTACCAAATGAAAGCTTTGATCACTATAAAAGCATATAAAAGGCCTATCTATTTGCTAAAGGTATTAAAGGCCCTTAAAAAGTGTAATAATGTAGACAACTATGATATAGTATTGGTGTGCGACGGCGCCGAAACTATTATACAACAACAAAATTTAGAAGCAGCAAAACTCAGCGGGCTTAAATTTTATGATATATTAGGACATAGCCATACACACGGGTGCTTTGTTAACACTAAATTCTGCTTAGACTATACTTTTAGCAAGGGGTATGACTATGCTATTCATCTAGAAGATGATACATTGCCATCTAAATATACTCTTGATTACTTTCAACAAGTATTACCTAGACTTAACGACAATAATCTATTTGCAGCATGTACATTTCATAGGCCATGTCACCCAGGTCATTATGAAACATACAACAATACTACAGGTTTAGTTGCCAAAGAATGGTTTGATGGAACTGGCGGCTTTGGTATGACTAAAGAAACATATAAAGAGATTAATAAAATAGGTATGTTTGGAGTAGATTATATTACTCCAAAAGGTCGTACTTATGCTTGCAAGGGAGAAGATTGGCTAAACGAGATTAACAGAATCGATAAAGGCCCTGGGTCTTTCGTATGGCCATTCCACAAATACTTTTCAAAAGGTAAAAAGACCCTGTTTCCAGCGGTATCTGTAGTTCAAAATATAGGAAAATACGGGCAACACATTAGAGATGAAGAATCTTATGAGAAAATGCACAAAAACAATCTCTGGTTAGGCGCATTTCAAAATGTGCCAGATAAATTATATTGGCAAGTTAACAATATTATAAGTGACAACAGAAAATTTATAGAAGATGGAATCGAATAATGCCGTTGTGATGATTTGTATAGATAGCGACAAATCAAAATATCAACATTCAACATGGGGTCTATATGCTGAAAGATCTTGGAAACAATATTGCAAAAAATATAATTTAGACTTTATTCTGATAGACAATATCAATAATCCTAAAATCAATCATCCTAAATGGATGAAATCTCAGATTTGGAATTATGTCAGCAATAATTGCGATCGAATTTTGCTCGTTGACTCTGATACAATGCCATCTTGGCGATGTGAAAACATTTTTGAAACGTTTACACATCAAGGTATTTATGGCGTTGAAGATCACAACAATTTAGCTTGGCTCAACAACTCTGTAAAAGCATACCAAAAGTTTTTCCCAGATATCAATTTACAGTATAAAAATTATGTCAATTCTGGTATATTATTAATGGACCGAAAGTCGGGTAGCTCTTTATGCAACTTACTTTTTGAATTTTATCTCAACAATAAAAAAGACCTAGACCAATGGGACACGCCAAATACTGGAATAGACCAAACTCCGATCAATTTTATCTTGCAAAAACATCAAATAAAATTACTATATATGCCTCATATGTATAATCAGTTTGGAATTTTTTCTTTAGGGTTGAATCAAGCTAATTTTCAACAAGGTTCGCAAGAACCGTATTTTCTAAAAACTGGAAAAATTTGGCACTTCACCGGTATGCCGGTAGATCAAAGAGAATCTATCATGAAACAAATATGGGGCGTCTATAGTGAAAGAAGCTAAAAATGCAATAGTCAGTGTGCAGATAGAATCAGAAAGAAGCGTGCTGCAGGGGTATGAAATACACACAAAGTCTTTTGAGAATTATGTTAAAGATAAACCAGCGCTAGACTATATAAGAATTACCAAAAATAATGATTTGAGACCACAATTTCTAAAATACGATCTAGAATCTCTATTTAAAAAGTATAAAACTTTGTGTGTAGTAGATGCTGATACTATTATAAGACCAAACTCAGATTTAGAACAAGTTATATGCCAAAATAAAACTATATCAGCTGTGCCAAATTTCGGCTCCTTAGAATGGGTATGCAGGACTATAGAAAACTGCTCTTTGGCCCACAATATTTTTAAAAGTATTTCACTAGACTACCACAACTATTTCAATACTGGTCTAATAATAGTTGATAAAATTATCAGTCCAACTCTCCAAGATTTTTTACAATTCGTCCGTAATAATAAAGATAAAATTTATAACTTAACGGATAAACTGGGGATGGGACAAGATCAGACCATCTTTAATTTATTTCTAAAACATAGAAACATCACAGTAAATAGATTGCCATATATCTATAATATACAGGATCTTCCACGTAGAAACTGTCTGAATGACGAGGATTTGTTTTGGTCAGATATGGGAGATATATTTCATTTTAACTGTGGAGTAAAACCTTCTCCAAAATATTGGATGGAAAAATTATATCAACATTATGCAAAATAAATTTCCCACGATTGCTATTGGATGTTTAGTTCAGTGGTACGAACATAACATTTTTGAAGAGTATGTATCATCCTTATCTAAGGCAATAAATAATTATGATGGGAAAGTCATAATTGATTTTGTCTTCAATATGAATCAAGACTTAGAAAAATGTTCTAAAAGCCCAGGAGAAATATCGACAAAACTTCTAAGTTTGATGCATCAATACGTTTTAAACTACAGTCTTGATGTAAATTACAGAGTAAATATAGACGATATCTATACAGTAGCAGACTATAGGTACGATTTTAACCAAAAATATTCTGAGCTATCCGATGTATTGATGTGGGGGGAGACAGACATGGTTGTCCCCAGTCAAACATTTATATCTATTGCAAAACTTTATCATGAAAAATATGATATAGACCCCAATTTTATTGCGTTTTGGGGAGGCGCTGTTATGTGGGACAAATCTTGGGATGTTTTAACATTCTCAAAATTCCAAGGAAAACCATTTATAGAGGGCGATACCAAAAACTACTGGAGCCTTCGGTATAAAATGTCGTATGACGAAATGGAAGAATGGAATAAAGATTATCAATATTCCTATTATAAGATGAACACTCCACAGTTTAATGGTTGTGGCCTAGTAATATCATCAGACGTAATCAAAAACGGCCTTAATGTGCCTAAAGACTATGCCTTTTTTGTGTCAGAAGACACAGGATTTATGATGCTTTGTAGGCATCATAATTTAAATCAATATTTATTTAAAGATTTATTACTAGTTCATAATAGAAAACACCCTGATAAAAGATCAGATATTTTAGGTGAAGAGTTAGTCAAAGATAAAACAGATTTAGGCAAACTCAGAGCGTGCCATCAATGGTATAAAATAGCAAACGAGTACTCAAACAAAAATTTACAACATTTATTTGATCCAAATTATAAGCCCCTAGGATGGAAAGACGTTTTTGATGCAAATTAAAAATAAAAATATACTTATAACTGGCGGATCAGGATTTTTAGGAAAGCCTTTAATCGAAAGATTAGTCGATAATAACAAAATAACAGTGCTAGCCAGAAATGAAGGAAATCTTGTTAGCTTAAAAGAACAATTTCCTAGTATAAATATACTGCCAGGAGATATTGCAGACTATTATTACGTTCAGAAGGCTATGCAAAATATAGATATAGTATTTCATTTAGCGGCTATGAAGCATGTAGGAATAGCAGAGTCTAATCCCTATCAATGTATACAAACAAATATTAATGGCACAATCAACATACTGGAAACTAGTAAATCAAATAAATGTGAATTAGTAGTAGGAATCTCTACAGATAAGGCAGCGCAACTTAAAGGTGTGTACGGATCTAGTAAATACCTAATGGAAAAACTATTCCAAGAATATGAAAGTATAAATCAAGATACTAAGTATCGAGTTGTAAGATATGGAAATGTCTTATATAGCACAGGATCTGTTCTTTGCAAATGGAGAGAATGCATCAGGAGAAACAAACCTTTAATCTTGAACAATCCTAATGCAACTAGATTTTTTTGGCCTGTTAACGAAGCGATAGATTTAATTTTTAATGCTATTGAAAATGGTACGAATGCAAAGCCGATTGTACCACAAATGAAAGCTATGAGCTTAGGCAATCTAAACAAAGCATTAATTGAAAAATATAGAAAAGAGCATATTGAGCCCACAGTAATAATAAACAATTTAAGCTCAGAAGAAAATATGCATGAAACAATGGATGGTAAAACTTTTAGTAATGAAGTAGATCAATACACAATTGAAGAAATAGCACAGCTTATATGATACGCATTTTTCTTTATAAAAATGATGAATGTTACAAACAATGTAAACAAATAGATCCAGACTTTGATTTGTATGGTGAAGATTTCAAAATTATACAAGACAGTATAGACAAACATAAAGAAACTCTAGAAGTGCCAACTCAAGAAGAAGCAGATTTATGTTTATTTTCAACTAGAAATAAAATGTGTTGGTCTACTCATTATAATACTAGAAAATTATGGGCAAATATTAGAGCAGAAACTTCACAAATTTTATATCCTGATAAATCTGCAATCATAGACTACGACGATAATCCTATCAGGTTAATGCCAGACAACGCCAAGTTTTACTTCAAAAGAAGCACTTCAGACTTAGTAGAAAATAAACTCGTAGCCTATAACAGACAAGTCTATCATTTACCCTATTGTGTGCGCCCAGATTTAGAAATAGCTCAAGAAGTAAACTGGGCTAATCGACCCATTGATATTTCTATATTATTTCCTCCTATCCCCAGAATCACACGAAGAAACGCTATAGCTTTTGCTGTACAACAATCCAATTTTTTAAAACAATACAAAAAACAAATAGGTTTAGTTTCTCAAGGAGGTAGGTCAGCAAGACAGTGTTTAAGTGAACCCTATCATCGTTTATTGCTAAACACTAAAATTTTGATTAACTGCAATCCAGAGCCATGGGAAGGAGATATGCGACTATTTGAAGCTATGGCATGTGGCTGTTGCGTTATGAACGATATAACCCCACAGCTGCCAAATAGCGTTAAAAATATAGCTTATTATGATAGGTATTCTACAGAAGATGTACTTACTAAAGCGGCATATTATGCGTCTAATCCTGATATATCTAAAGACCTAGCTCATAAATCTTTGTTAGAAACAAAAGCATCGCACCAAACCACCAATAGAATAGATAAAATTTTAAATGTCTGCCTCAACTAAATTGACTATTTCCGGTAATCCAGAGTTTGGGATAGAACTAGTTTTAATGACGCCATATGTACATTATCTACATAAAAATAATCAATTAAATAAAGTAATCACATGCCATGATATGAAACCTTTCTATTTTTTTGCGGATAATGTTGAAGAAAAATTTAATCACAGAACGCATAATAATAATCTAGCAGGCCTTGATAGACTACCAAACAATTGGTTACATCATAATTGCTGGTCATTGTTTAACAAAGACTATTCAGACTGTTCACAAGATGAACAAATTAAAGCAAATGGAGTATTAGACTATTCTAAATGGAGCCCACCAAACTACAAAAAATATTATCAAGATAAGTTTATTGACGCCCCTACCAAGTTTGTAACTATTCTAAATAGATTTAATTATGAACACGGAAGATCTCCAACGGGATTTATTAGATATGGCGCTCTCAAAAATATTTTTACCTTATTAAAAAGCAAGGGGTATGATATTGTTTATCATCGTCCCATCAACTCCGATTTTCCAAACGACGAAGGAGAAAAAGATACTTTAAAAGATGATTTACACATCAGAGATCCGAAATCACAACAAACAGATTTGGAACTGGCTAGAGAAACTACAGGAGTCTTTTTACTAAAAGATATTATTAATAATGCAGACTGCTCTTATAATGAATCACAGCTAAGAGTATTTAGTAAAAGCTCTGCATTTATATCTATAGCTGGAGGGGTAGGAATTCTGGGTAGTTATTTTCAAGTGCCTAATATTATATATACTACTACAGGAAAAGAGATTAGAGAAGGATATTTTGATGAACAGTCATACTATAGAAAATTGTCTGGTGCGCCAATATATCCTGTGATAGACAAGGAAAAAAATATTCGAGATAGAGGATATAACAACTACCTCCAATTAATTACAACTATAGATAATGTCATCAACCATTAAAAGACACGGGCCAGTTATCACGCCAAATAGCATACCAAAAAATATAGACTCATCTAATATTAACGGTCCATGCGTTTTTGAAAGACCTAATTTTTTACCTGGGCGCAGTAGATATATTATGCTTTTTGCCCATCATAGAGGAGACTCTATTAGGGTCGCTTATTCAAATGAACCTCATTATGGATGGCGAGTTTCGCAAAACACAATATTAAAGGTTGATACATTACCAGAATTAAAAGATCATGTAGCTAGTCCTGATGTTATAGTAGGAACAAATGACATTTCAGTACTGATACACGGCGTGACTAAAGGTAGACAGGAAACCAGATGCTACATTACAAAAGATTTGCGTAAGTTTGAACATCACTATGAGTTTCCCCAAGTTCAATTTTATGCTAGATATATCTCAAGATCAATAGGCTCACCATGTCTTCTATACAAGAATGAAAATATCGGGGGGATGTTGTGTGATTTTTTTGGAAAATCAAAAAAACATGTCTTACCAAATATGAGACATGCATGCTATGACAGTAAAACTGATACAGTGTATTATACAAGAATAGGTGATTGTCCAGAGCATATTAGATCTATAAAATTTAACAATATAGATTCACCCGAAAAAAGTAGTATTTTTATGAAGCCTGAAGGATTTGAAGTAGCATTAAGATGTGAACCTAGTAGACCGGGGGCCAGGATTGGGAACACAGAGATAAGAGATCCGTTTATCTTAAACACAGATAATAAAAAGTTTATTTATTACTCATACAGAGGCGAAGAAGGTATAGCCTGTGCAGAAATCATTTAAAATTTTTGGCCTAAGAAGATCAGGAAATCACGCTATTATAGAATGGATAGCAAAACATTTTGAATGCACGATCCATTATAATGATTGCATAGGATACCCAAACCCCACTTTTATATGGAGCAAACATAAATATGGAAATACAAAAGTAAAGCCTGTATGTGAAATATTTTCTTACGAAGATTTCGAACCGTCAATAGAAGAACTACAAAACAAAGACACCCTTTTTATTTTAAGAGACTGGCCAAATATAGCTGCATCCAGACTAAAATCAAAAAGGGGAATAGATTCCGCTAGACAAAGACACAACAAAGAAAGAAACAGAGATGCTATTGACGTTTGGAAAGAATATATAAAACTATACGAAATGTATCCAGAAAAATGTCTTATATATAATAAGTTAATATATGATAAAGACTATCTCAAGCAAATAGAGTCTTTATTGCATTTAAAAAAACATATACCTTGGACATTCGCGCCACCAAAAAGCAAAGAGGGACAAGGCTCATCATTTGGTCGTATCGATAATAATGTTAATACAAGATTTTTGGAAATAAAACAGGAAAATCCAAATCTATATAAAAAGATAGTAAAATCTATGGATTTAGATATATCACAACACTGCAAAAATATATTTAATATAGTATTATGAGTATTTGTTTCTTTTCGGAAAATACGCATTTTGGAAAAGTTGCTAGAACTTTTTGTAATATGCGCACAGAATTTGCATGGCAATGCAGTTTAAATGCAGACCATCAAAACCTTGGCAAAATTAACGACAATACGTACACTACAGGGGTAGTAATTCTACCTAAAAACTGGAATTACAATATTGTAGATGTTGTAGCTCGCATTAAAGACAACTGTAATAAGTTAGCTTTTATGCAAGAAGGAGCAAATAATTATTGGCATGAATGGGAAACGGATAAACAAGAAACATATTTAAAGCTTTTGTCCCAGGCCGATGCTCTCCTATGCCATAATAAAAGTGATATAAATTATTATGCAGGGCTATTGCCAACAAAAAATGTTTTACATCTACAGTCACTGATGATAGAAGATGCCATACCTAAAGAGACAAGGCTTCAATTACCTGATCCCATTATAGGAGGAAATTTTACTAGATGGTATGGTGGAGCAGATTCGTATGTTATAGCGTCTCAATTAGGAGAAAATGTTTGGGCGCCAACTATGGGCCGAAGACATGATAATGAGCGAGTAATTAATAAAAAAGTGCAATATTTACCATTTGCAAACTGGTCAAATTGGATGTCTACTTTATCAGCATTTAAATATGGCGTGCATTTGATGAGAGAGTATGCCGCTGGCACCTTTCAATTAAATTGTGCTTATTTTGGTATACCTTGTATTGGATATAAAAATTCTTCTACTCAAAAGGAACTACATCCATATACTACAGTAGAACAAGGAAACCTTGTCTTAGCAAGAAAAATAGCTAGAGAATTAAAACAAGACTCTGATTTTTATGCTTTATGTTCTCAGGCTGCTAAAGATTATTATAATAAATATTACTCAGAAGAAGCATGGCACAATACAGAGGCGGTTAAATGGCTAATAGCATAATATTTCTAACGGTTTACCTATTAATAGGCATAGTATTTTCTATTCTATTTAACAGATATTTATTCCCGATACTAGTGAAAAGCAGCCCCAATGACATAGACCTTTTGTTGTCTACTTTAGCATATCCAATTTATATCCCTGTTACGATTCTTATCTTGGTATCGTACAGTATACTTAAAAGTATTAGATTTTTTATCAAACGTTAATCTTAAGAGTTTCTACATGACTAAACTAAACCAAATCATTGCTGTATCGGCCAAGGAGTTAATATGATACAAAAAACAATAGTAAAAGGGTTTATAACTAGACATGTACCCGAAGACGAGTGGATTAGTTATGTTGAAGAATACCACGAAGATGAGCTAGTTAATAGTGATGCTATACCGTATTATATAGAAGGCCCAGATGGCAAGCTCTATGAGACATACAAACGACCTGAAAATGCAGTGGTATATATCGAATGTTTTCCGTTACCTTAATTTTAAATCGATTGGAAATTAAATGAGCATAACACTAGGTATTTGGACAATTCCAACGCTTATTACAATATGTATGATTGTTGGAATGATAGTTTATGAGTCTACAAGAACCAAATCAGACTATGATTTTCCTATGATGGGATGTTTCGGAATAGTACTCATTATGTTTATGTGGCTAATTTACTTTGCAAGTAAAGTATTTATAGGGTTTTGAAGTGTATTATAATTAAATATGAAGAGTTGCTAGGGATTCTCATTGTGGCTCGTAAATATAGGTTCGAAGCAACACATATATGTGATACACAATAAATATTCGAACAAGCTGTGTGTAATGTATAATATATGCTCCTCGTTAGTTTAGTCAGCAAAACTCCCCGTTTGTACCGGGAAAAGCTCGGGGCAGAGCCGAGACGAGGATCTTTAGCGCTATATAAATTCAAAAACGGACAAGAAGAATATGTATGCTATTACGCTGATGCCCTCAGTCCGCAATTGCCGTTTGCTCTAACTAAAAACGGTTTACAAGTACCTAACTCCCTCAGAACTCATAGGATATAGTAATGGAACATATTGTAAAATCTATATAGAACCATCACAAATATCTACAGATGAACTAAATCAACCTAATTTTTGGATTACAGACCCTAGAAAAATAAGAATTTTAAGTGATAATCTAAGTTTAATAAATAAATTAGAAAACTTAGTAGACGTTTATTGTTTTTGGTCTAAAGACAGTATTTCTGATATTGTCAAGGGAGCCAAATGTTATTTAGATTATATAGATTTTTATAATGATTGTAGATAAGAAATTTAAAAGATGAATATCTCAGATCCTAATCAAGTAAAAATGACTGCTGTAGAAGTTTCTGTATGGTTTTTGGAAAGGGCTAAGCGTGACTATGAGTATATGTCCTTGCTTAAATTAGTAAAACTATGTATTATTGCTCATGGGTTTCATCTTGCGCTTAACAAAAGTCCGCTTTTTGACGATGCTATAGTGAAACAAAAATATGGTCCTTCTATTCCATCCGTTATGGAACATTTTGTTGAATATGGCGCCGGACCTATATCAAGGTGGAAAGACTATCCTGTTAAAGTAGACCGGGAAACAAGCTTCTTTTTAGAGGACGTTTATTACAAATATTGTGCCCATCTTACAACCGTTCAATTGTCCGGTCTTATTAATTCTCCAGGGCTTCCTTGGTACGCCGCAAGAATTGGCACTGTTGTAAACGATGAAGATATAGAAGAATATTATTCTAATGCTGTAGAATATATAAAAAACAGAGAAAAATCTAAGGGTAGTTAAGACTCAATTAGGAAAAATATATGTTTCGTAAAAAAGACTACAAAACTGCAAAAGTAGATGAAAAAGACATAAACAACATTATTTCTATTTATCAAAGATTTAAGGAGCTACACAATGAATCTAACAATCTCTCCTAGAGACTCATCTAATAAGCTAATACTTAAGAATGTAGAAGCTTTTATGCCGGAATCAGAAACTTTAGGCGTAGTTTTTCAAGATGGTACTAGAAGAAACTATCCTCTCAGGCATATTTGGTGGTATGGATCTGATAAAATCAACGAAGAAAGGACTAAGCCTATATGATATCATATTTAACAATGGGTCTTTTGGCCCTCCAGTATTGTTTTTAAATGCGCTAGTAGTTTAACTAGAAAAATAATTGGCTTCCAACCAATAGTTCTCCGTGCGATTCGGGGCTAGCGTACTTCTTATACACAAACATAAGGATAAAAATAATGTGCGATAAGTCCATAGTTATAGTTGATTGTTCATGTTCGGATCATACACATAGTATTAGATTTGATCTAGACGTATTTGACAATCAGCCGGAGTTACAAATTTATGCCACATTAGACTCATACCACAGCCTATGGCAAAGAATCAAAATAGCATATAGATATATAGTTGGACTAAAAACTAGAAATGAGTATACTGATACGCTGATTGTAGATGAAAAAAACATAGACAATATTATTTCTATTTGTCAAAAATTTAAACAGCTGGTGAAAAATCATGAAGCGTAAAAAACTTTTTCGATCAAATAAATTGCTGCGTATTTTGAATAGCGGCAAGTTAAGAAGAAGACTACGATATGCATTAAAGCACGGATGTCCATTTGACTTAGACGATCAAACATATAAGGCCTACCTAGGAAAAGAAGCATACGAAAATAAAGATGAAGCCAAATAATAGTAAGTCTAAAATTAGAGCTTAGTATTTTTAATAAAAGGTTTGCATGATAATTTATATCTGTATATTTATCATTACAACTATAGTAATGTTATTGAATATGGACCCATATCTTGACACTAAAAGTCGAGATTTATATTTCGTCGATTATTATAGATGTATATTCACTTCTATTGTTATAGGCTTATTATGGCCAGTATTACTTATCTTTTCTATTGTGTTATTTGTGGCCTATTTATTTAGCAGATAAGCAAACTTATTAAGAATGTAAAATGTGGATTGAAAAATCAGCAAATATTGTTCAAGAAATTAAAACAGAAAATTATGACGCGGCTATACATGGCTGCAATTGTTTTAATACAATGAACTCTGGCGTTGCCAAGTCTATAAAAGATGCATTTCCAGAAGTAGAAGAAGCAGACAGGAAAACAAAAAAAGGCAGCTATAATAAACTAGGTACTTATACGTCTGCAATCCTACCTAATCCACTAGGATTTAAAATATATAATCTATATTCACAATATAACTATGGATACGACAAAAAAGTTTATGCTAATAAAATAGCAATCCAGCTTGGCTTAGAAAAAATATCTCGTGACCTTGGTGAAAACAAAAGAGTGATAATGCCTTGGATTGGATGTGGAAGAGGAGGATTACAAGACAATGATTTGTTATTTGCTCTACATGAATCTGGAATGTTAGCTTTTCACAATATAACTATTTGTATTAAACCAGATAGCTATATGGATATTGAGCATAAATCTACACAGCGCTAAAAAAGAAAGTTTATATGATTACAGAGACAGAAGTATTGGATTGGATTAACAATCAAAGACACGAAACAAATTTTCATGTAAATTTTGATTGGGAAAACTATGATACCGAAGCAAGCGATTTTTTACCCTATAAAAGTCTTTTAGGGCTCCAACATTATAAAGGATATGAATGGTTTGGGGTACAAGCTGGCGGCGACTGGGAATTCCCTGTATACCTTGCCCTTTTTAAGGTTGACGATGAAATAGCCGTATATATACCTAAACACCCAGCGGTCTATGATCTTAAATCCAATCGGGCTTATGACTATGAAGATGTAGACGGGTGCAGTGATAATAGTCTATTGGAAATACGGGATAATATCAGCCTATTTATGTCCAACGTTACTTATACTGCAAATTCTAAGCTTTAGTAATGTCTTGCTGAACAATAAATACATCTTTTCTTAAAGTTCTAGACTCAGACTCATTATACATACTAATATCATACCAGTACTCCCCAGCAGGAATATCTGTTTGACTAGATGTTGGCGTAAATACTACGGTGCCAGTACTTGAATTAGTTACGTTGCCGACAACGGCAAATTGCTTATTTGTATTATCTATAGGGTCTCTATTAGTATTTACAGTCATTTCGAAGGTAAATCCATCAATACTAAATACATCCGCACTATTAGGGTTAGACCACAAAGTAATAGTTATAGGAAGAGAGTCACCACGATAAAATAAAATTTTGGACATTTTCTGCTCCACTTAAACCATATAATAACATAGGATTATACACTATGGTAAAAATTAGACCTGCAAAAACGGAAGATAATCAATTGAATCTATCCTATGGATATAATACCAATATTAAGCTAGGCAAAGTATTTTCCATATCTAGAATCGCTGGGGAAACGTGCCCAAATTCTTGTCAACATTTAGACACTAATGGTGGAAAATGCTACGCCCAAAAGATACAAAGAATTTATCCAACAGCCTTAAAAGCGTGGTCCAAAAATACTGAAATTAAAGATTGGCAAAAATATCGCAGCTTATTATTAGCCGCCCAGAAAAAAAATGCGCCAATTAGATGGCATGTTTCTGGCGATTGGTTAATGACTACAAAGTCTGGTGCCAAAGTCTTAGATAAAAAGTATTTAAATGCCGTTATTAAAGCTTTAGAGTCTTTAGACAAAGATAAAATTCCGCCAATATGGCTATATACGCATGTCCCTAATAAAGATATTCTAAAGTTAGAGAAATATGGAGTTAAAGTTTATGCTAGTTCTGATACTGAAGATCAATATAAAAAGTTCAAAAGTCTAGGATTTAGCTTATTTGCTTTCAATTCTCAACAAAAAAAGGGTAGTTCCGATAGTAAAATAGAGAGTACTTATAGTGGTAAGACGCCTGTTTGCTGGGAGCAACTAGGTACTAAAAAGTCTTGCTCAGATTGTGGTTATTGCATAAAAGGGAAAGGCTCTATTGTCTTCTTACAGCATTAATAGGAACCCCGCGTGGCTAATTCCATCTGACAATGATATCGTTTTCCCAATAAAACAGAAAAAACATATATATCAAGAATATTATGTTATATGTAAAAATTTAAACCAAATTAAGTGGATGTATGTTTTAGACAAAAATTATACAGAGCAAGCCCAAAAAACCATAATGTCAAAATGTGGGACTTATGACTCATCAAATATATTCTACATATATAGAATGTCTAAATTGAATGGAGAAGGCTTCATTAGATTTGGTAAAGAAAGATTAAAGCAAAGTATATTGGCAACAAACCCATATAAAGCAGCGTGGATTTCCTACAAGACTTTTTTAAAGTTTAGCGATGAAATTTTGTCAGATATGAGCATCAAGAAATAGGTATAATATATAATGCAACAAAGTTTTGGTTATAAAGGGACAAAAGAATGAAAAAGTTTACTTGTAATCCTGAAGAACAGGCAGAGATTTTTTTTCAGAATATATCAGAAGACCCTAGGATCTTAAACCTCGACAGTTTCAAGCAAGTTGTCCTAGTTATACCATATTGCCGGAACTCTGACGAGATTAGATTAAAGTCAAAGAAATATAGAGCTGCTTACGGGCCTCACAGATGCCTTATAATAGACATCGACGAAACCTTTCCCATCCATCGTAAGCTTCAAGACAAGGGCTTAGAAGTGACCACAGAGCTTCTAGCGGCAAATATAATGGAATCTTACCAATAAGTACTTGACAAACAGGGGTCACGAGTGTACTATACTAATAGAAAGATAGTGTTTCTCAAACAATCGTAGGTTAAAAGGTAAGATATTATGTCTCTTAGAAGCTGCTCCAATAATGGTAGAAAAGGATTTAAATGGGGAAGCAACGGAGCTTGCTTTACTGGTAGAAATGCTAGACAAAGAGCCCTAGAACAGGGAGTGGCTAGTGAGCTTGAGTCTAGGAGAGAAGGAAATCAATTTGATTTTAAGAGTTTTACAACTATATCAGATCTAGAATTTTATAACGCTCTAGTCTCTTCAGAAGCTAATAGTCATGAAATTATGGTCATTCTAGCTACAAGAAAAGTATTTAATAACGACTCTCAATAGTATGTATCATAGCAAAACAATCTTTTATCAAGACAAGTTACAGCTCTTTTTATTCTTAAAGATTTTGGACAAAGAAGACAATTATTTTCGTATAGTTGCAGATAAAAACGCTTACCTTGCATATCATACCCAAGACCTAATTGTATACTTTCAAAAGTCGACAGAAAATAAACTAAGCTCTAACATAGCTTGGCTCCAGCATTTCAAAAAACATAGAGATAACTACCAAATAATTAAAAAGGGCTAAAATAAGAATGCTACAATCATTAGATTATTCTAACATAGACTTAATCCCAGATACCATTTCTAATATTGATTCTAGAGATGATATAGATATTAGCGCTAAAATAGGCGATATTAGAATTGATATTCCTCTTATAGCTCCTCCGATGGTTGATGTTGTAGACTCAGAGGTAGCTAAAAAAATATATGAAGCGGGCGGCTACTCTATATTGCATAGATTTTCTAGTATAGACGAACAAACCAAATCTTATCTCCAATCTCCTCCTGATGTGGCGTGTGCTATAGGCATTTCAAAAGAAGAGCAGAAAAGATACAATCAGCTTTATGATAATGGCTGTAGAATATTTTGTGTAGACGTTGCTAATGGGGCGTCAGAGCGAGTAGGAAAATTTATATCTCAGCTTGATTTACCCGATACCCAAATAATCGCTGGGAATGTCGCATCCTATAAAGGGTATAAATTTTTAGCAGAAATGAAAAATGTAGTTGCCGTTAGGGTGGGCATTGCTTTTGGCGCAGGATGTACTACTAAAAATGCAACGGGATGTTGCTCTCCTATGGCTTCAACTTTAGCAGAAATGTCAAAAGGAAGGCACTATAAGTGCTTAAGTAAAAAAGCCAAAGTAATAGCTGATGGAGGCATCCGAGAACCCCAAGATATGTGCAAAGCTTTGGCTTTGGGCGCTAACATAACTATGGCTGGGTCTATCATAGCAGCATGTGTAGATAGTCCTGCTAAAACCAGAACTGACCACAACGGTCAGGTGTATAAGATATATAGCGGTTCAGCATCATCAAAAATACAGTCTATTTACAGAGAAGAACCTAAGTACGTTGAAGGAACTACCAGAGAATTAACTTGTAATGGACTAAAAATAAAAGAATTGGTGAGACAATACGGCGAAGGGCTTCGTAGTTCCATGAGTTATTTTGGGGCCAGGAGCATAAAACAATTTCAAAAATCAGCTCAGTTTTCGGTTCGTTATTAATGTCTGAAATTATTAATGAAAACGGTTCTCAAAACAAAAAAGTTTCGTCTAGAGATGGCTTTATCGTCTTAATAGGTATCTTTCTAGGCTTATTTGGCCCAGAGATATCTACATATATAACTCCTCATTTAGATGAAGAATTCGTTACTCACGAGGAGTTGGAAGACATTCTTGAAAATCTTCCTAATAAAAAAGAAATAGCTGTCGAAAGACAAAAACAAACCAATCAATCTTTTATAGAGCTTTATAACACTTTTCTTAAGAATCCAATAGAACGCAATCAGGACGAGTTGGATAGATTAGAAAAACGTCTCAAAAGTTTAGAGAGTAACAATGGTAGTATACAGACACAAAGTTAAAGCTTTGTATATCTCAGACCTGCATTTGGGATCTCAATATTCTCAGTGTAGATCACTACTAGATTTTCTTTCTAGATATGAATATGAAGAACTCTATTTGTTAGGAGATATTTTTGATTGCGACCAGCTAAAAAGAAGGCGCAAGTGGACTAGTTGCTATACTATGTTTATGAATCATATTCTCAATGATAAAAACAAAGTAAAAATCTTTTATTGTCCCGGCAACCACGATTCTTTTATGAGATCATATGATGGTCTTTCTATTAATCAAATTGAGGTTTTAGACGAAATTATCTTAGATAGAGGCGATAGAAAAATCCTTATGATGCATGGGGATAAATTAGAATCTCATGTTAAGATATCTAGGCTCTTATATAAGATAGGAGCAAGACTTTATCCAACTGTCCAAATGATAAGTTCTTGGTTTGACAGATGGTCATTAAAAGAAAATCTAGCAAAAGAAATAAAGTATAAAACAAAGCAATGTATGTCGTATATAACGAAATACGAAGATCGCGCCGCTGAGCACGCTAGAAATAAAGGATGTACAACTATAATCACAGGACATATTCACTTCCCAAAAATGACCAAGATAGAAGACATAGAATACTTTAATACGGGAGACTGGGTAGAAAATTGTTCTGCAATAGTAGAGGACTTAGAAGGTAACTTTGGGATTAAGTATTATAAATGAAGATTTTAGTATGTGGAGGAAGGGATTATGATGATAAAAATGCTGTCTTTTCTAAGCTAGACGCTTTACAGCAAGAAGAACAAAATTTTTCTTATATTATACATGGCGGAGCTTCAGGAGCAGATAATCTCGCGCATGAATATAGTATAATAAGAGAGGTTAAAAGCGTTTGTTTTCCAGCCCAGTGGAGCAAGTTTGGAAGGGCTGCTGGACCTATTCGGAATAAGCAGATGTTAGATATAGCTAAGCCAGACTTAGTAGTTGCTTTTCCAGGAGGAAGAGGAACAAAGAATATGATTACACTAGCAAATCAATATAATATAAAAACCATTATAGTATCATGAATATAAATTTAAGCGCGGGAATCAATAAAACTGGCTATGGCTGCGTTGCCACCAATATCTTAAAAACCTTATACCAAAAAGGGCACCATGTTTGTCTGTTTCCTATTGGCAATCCCGATATAGAGTCGCCTGCTGTTAATAATGCTTGGAACGCTTCAATAAAAAATGCAGACACATATAACGGGCAAAATCCTTCTTTGAAAATATGGCATGAGTTTGACTTAGCCGCCAGATTTAGCAATACTTTAAATACAGCCCTCACCTTTTTTGAGGGAAATAAACTTAATCAAAGAGCTGTCAATCATATTAACTCATTAGATTATTTATATGTTGCTTCTAAATGGGCCAAGAATATTGTTGAAGAACATTGCAATACTACTTGTGAAGTTCTTCCAATGGGAGCAGATGATGAAATCTTTAAGCCTTCCGAACCTAATGACTCAGAAACCTATAAATTCTTTTCCACAGGTAAACTAGAAAAACGCAAAGGTCACGACATTCTAGTTGAGCTATTTAATAATGCTTTTACTGAAAAAGATGATGTTCAACTATATATAAAATGGGATAATCCGTTCATCCATAAGGAAGAACAAGAGACATGGGAGAGGCTGTATAAAAATTCACCACTAGGACACAAGATCCATTTTATTAGAACACAGTATCATCATGAAGTGGCCGAGTTAATAAAAAGCTGTCATTGTGGCATATATCCTACCAGATCAGAAGGATTTGGACTAGGAATATTAGAAACTATAGCATCAAATAGGCCTGTTATTACGACAGATTACTCGGCTCAAGCTGAAATTTGCCAAACAAACAATAGCTTGAAAGTCCCTATCCAAAAGCTAACGCCTGCTATAGATGGCAAATGGTTTTATGGTCAATTTGAATGGGCCAATATAGGGACAGAGCAAAAAGATCAATTTATAGAGCATATGAGATATTGCTTTAGAAATAACATTAGAGATAACCCTGGTTATGAAAATGTAATATCGTACTATAACTGGGATAATTGTGTCGATATATTAACTGAATCTTTAAAGGTCAAAGAAAGAGAGGTTAACTTAGACCTAGAGTAAATCACAGATGTTTTGTACAACACATTTTTAACACAAGGACTTTAAGATGAACGTAGCGACTAATTGGGATGTTGTTTTTCGTGATAATGCTAGAGCTATTCACGAGTTTATTGAAGGAGCTTCTATCCGCTCGGTTCTACCTATGCTTAAGACAGAAGAAGCCAGATCAGAACTATACCGACTAGAAAAGATTCCTGTTACTAATGCCCGCGTCCGCGCTCGTAGAGCTGTCAACAGACGTAAGTAATTTAACAAAAGGGGGCTAGTAATCCTAGCCCCTTATTTTTTATTCAAGGGACTCTAGTATGAATTTCCATATTTCTTCATATATTCCAAATCCAAAACATATTACAAATGATCCAGACTATAGCAATATTAAAAATCTAAGACAGATTAGTCTATACTATATTAAAAATAGTAAATACTACAAAAAAGAAATGCTATCCAATGAAGACCTAATAAGTAACGTAGGAGTCTCAATATGGTATTCAGATTGTACATATAATGAAGAACTTGAGATGACCTTTGAATCAAGAAGAATACAATACGTTAACTGGGAGATATATAGGTTTTTAGAAAACAAAAAAAAGAGCTACAAATTCAAAGATATAAGCCACTTAAAAAATATAGGCTCTACTAAAGAAATAGACCAAATAGATAACAAAGACGAAATTAAGTATATATTGACAAACAAATCTATCACGGATACAGAAAAGTATGTTGCCTTAGCAAAAACTGAGGGTAATCAAACCTTTACTGAGATCGCGGCCAAATTACAAGGAACAAAGCAGCATGCTCATCAGATATATAAAAAGTTTATTCAAAAAGCCAGAACAACCATCAAAAGAAGCAAGCATTCAGGAAAATAATACAGAGCCTTGCGCAGTTATTACATTTACCATTACTAATGACGGCGTAGAATGTTATCTAACTATGGATAACGAGCTTGAAGCAAAAGATTTAATATTGGCCGGGCTTATGGATGAACTAGGCCCAAATTTGAAAAAAGAATTTTTACACCATCTATTAGATTTTCAAGAGGACAACCCTCATCTAGTATATGACATACAGCAGGCCGTCACTCTCTTTGAGGCGGCAGAACTAGCAAAAAATATACCGGCAATATGTCCAACTTCAGTGTTTAAAGCAGAGGAATAATGACTAATAAAGATAAAGTAGAATTAATATCTGTTACTCAGCCATCAGATTATAACAACAACCCAGAAGAGTTGATAGCATATTGCGCAAGAGTTTCTAATCCAAGTAATCAGCATAATCATGAAACAGCTCCTAAGCTATTAAATTTTTGTATAAGACACGGACACTGGTCTATATTTGAAATGGTAGATATGTGCGTGTCTGTTGAAACTAGTCGAGCTATAGCTGCACAGATTATTAGGCATAGAAGTTTCTCATTTCAAGAATTTTCTCAAAGGTATTCAAAAGTTCCATCTATACAACACATAGAATTAAGATCTCAGGGTAAAACAAATCGTCAGGTAGGAGAAGACATTATAAACCCTAGTCTATCAGATTCTACAAAAGCAGACGAGAAAATTAAGCAAGTTTTACAAGATACTCAAGATTGCTATAACAAGCTAATAGATGCAGGAGTTGCTAGAGAATCTGCTAGGATGATCATGCCTATGGCTTCTACGACAAAATTATATATGAAAGGATCAATAAGAAGTTGGATTCACTATATAAACCTTAGAACAAAAGAAGATACTCAAAAAGAACACCGAGAAATAGCAGAATTAATTAAAAAAATATTTGTTTCTCAGTTTCCCATTGTATCCAAAGCGCTAGATTGGGCGTAAAAAACCAAATTTCAAAAGGTGTATTATATAACGATAACAACCTATCTTACATAAAGGATCTAATATGGGTACAAACCGTATCGCTAAGTACTTTCCAACTCTAGAATTAACTATGACAAATAATAAATTTAATCACGTAGAGTTTGAAAAGTTTGACCCTTCTATTACTCAAAATATCGTTCGAGAATTTTCAAATGATGATGAAATTGAGGGATATGTAGAAAATGAGCAAGAAGAGTTTGGTAATGAAAAGGTAACAGTTACACAAGATAATCAAATGCTCCAAACTTTGAACTTATGGATTGGTCATTGCAATGTAGATATTACTCCCATATTAGTAAATAAATTAAAGTTTGTTAACGGTGTAGAGACATTAGATATTATGACTAGATATCGATTTAGAGTAGGCATTGCTAAGTTATTCGATGAAAATACTGTAAAAACAGAGATAGCCGCAACAATAGACAGATCAGTAAAAAGTTAGTGTATATCACCATAGACAGTCTTTGCACAATGGATATTTTATTATGACAACAAAAATTTCTAATTCTGCCGTAGCAACTACTTTATTTACTGCGAGTGGCGCTGCAATTTCAGATTCCTCACAACCTACCTTAGATAAGACATCTGCGTCTGGTCCTGGAACTTCATCTAGCGACAACGCTGTTTTTAGACAAGCTACAAAGATTGAGACATCTGATATTAATCAGTCTATTGCACAAGTATATAATGGCACGCTTATTGGAACGGTATCGTCTCTTGGTGCAAATGGGCAAAATACTGTTGTTACTTTTGGCTCGTCTCACAACGCGGCCATAGGAGACTTTATACTCTTTAATAAGTCTGGTAACTTAGGGAAAGTAACCAGAATATTAAGTGATACCGCACTAGATGTTAACATACCACAAAGTACAGCTTCAGCAAATATAGGAACCGGGGCGGGATCAGAATCTTATCTACTAGGAAAAGACGCATTTAAAGATAGAGATTATCAAGTATTATTCACATCCAGTAATGTTTTAGCTGGAGAGGCCAACAAAGCCATAGAAGGCGGATCAACCACTCCTAATAGAGATGTAAACAACTCAGAGTCTATTAGAACCGTTATGACAGCATCAGGCATTAGAGCGGGCAATTGGAATGAATATTCTGGCAGCTGGACAGTTGAGCCTATTGAAAGAGATGATACTAGTATTGTCAACCCAGCCACTGATACCGCTTTTTCTGGTAATGGTTTCGTAAACTACCAATTTGGTTCAAATGTACCTACAGGCGTAAGCTACTAACAAATAATATTTTTCTAAAAAAGAGATGAAAAAATGTCTACTATTGCAAACTCACAAGTAGCCACTACTATCTACGATACTGCGGGCTCAGCTATTAGTTCTCAGCCTAATAATAAGAAAACTAGATTTGTTGGTGGTACAGTTGCTACTGACTCAGCTGCCAATATTACAGCTGCTAGCAATCCAGACAATGAGCCATCTACTGTTAAGCCATCTCTATTTGGATATACATATGGAACTCCTTTAACAGATATCGGCGGCTCTTACTCATCTAACGATGTTGGAGGTTCCAATTTTGGCCTAGTATATACTACTAGTTTGTCAATTACGCTTAAAGTAGGCGATTCTATTCTCACAAATACGGGTAAAGTTGTTACTGTTGCTAGCTTTGGTACGGATAGTAATCCTAATGACACCGTTTTCTTCAAAACAGAAGATGGAACAAACTTGCTTGTAGCCGAGTCATCAACTTACTTTACTTCGTCCGGCGAAAGAGCTTGGCTCTTAACAAACGATGTATTTAAGAGCGGCGAAGATAATAAATTTATTCAAATTGGAGTTGCGTCATTAGCCAATTCAACTAACGATGCTATCCAAGGCGCTGCAACAGGCCCAAATAGAAACGTTAACCAAACAGAAGCGCTAAGAACTGTAATGACAGCTTCTGGTATTCGCGCCGGTAATTGGAACGAATATTCTGGCTCTTGGGCCGTCGATCCTATTGAAAGAGACGATACTTCTATTCTAGGCACAGACGCTTCTATTGGGGCCAAAAAAACTACATATAACTTAGGCGGATCAACAGTAAATACCACAGAAAGCTGATTTTACCGTTAAAAACTATCTGCTTGTTTGTATAATACCTATAGAAACTAAAACATTTCAGGAGACTTATTACGATGACTATTGACTTTGAGTACATTAAGTGGCTAGCTAGCCAAGGCGCAGAAGTAGCTGAAAAGGTTGCCCCTCTTGTTGCTAGAATTTTAAATCTTAGCGACGAAAAGGTACTATCTTTTATTTCTTATGTAAGCACCGCTACGGACGCAGTACTAAAAGCTGTTGAAATTTTCTTAGAATTTCCTACAGTATTCGGATCAACCGGACCTGGGCTTACAGATGCAGATGGTAATCCTTGCCCTGACTGTCCTTGTCCTGGATATGAAGATGTTGTCTTTGCTCTGAAGACACAGGCTGCATAAGCAGATTTTACAAAAAACAATTTAGTTTATACCTTACAAAGGTGGGCTACGGCCCGCATTTAAACTTATTTGGAGATTAATATGCCAGACTTGACTATTAAACCACAAGAAAATAACTTTCCTACTAATCCTAATGTTGTCTTTGTAGAAAACCATGATGGGTCTACAACATTTAAGGGTTCTCCAACGGTCTTAAGAAAGATTATTTTTTGGGTTGGTGATGTTGTGTGGCCAGGATGGTATGAAAATGAGCAGGGGAAGGAAACCTATTTAGGCTATGCTAACAGCTGTGAAGCAGGTGAGCTATCTTTACAAGATGATAAGTTCTTAGATATAGCTTGGCCAACTGTAAGTGCCCATCTAGAAGTAGACGGTATCTTTGTTTATGTTGTTCCTACACCACAAAAACAAGAAGAAAATAATGATTAAGCCTACAAATAATGAAGTTTCCCCAAGAATTCCACAGCGGAATATTATTGGCCCCAATGTACCAAGTCCTACAGTTTCAAATGAAATTAGCATTTGGGAAGCGGTACAAAAGCTTAAGCTACAATGGGTTGTTGTTATTGCTTTAGTTGGATATATCGTTTATGATAAGAGAGACGATTATAATCCACCTATGCCCGCTCCTCAGCCCACGCCTGTTTTCCCAATAGATAATACATTGAGAAGCTTAGTAAGCCCAGCAGGAGCAGATGAGCTTGGCTCTTTATATCACAGTCTTGCCTTTTATCTTGAATCAGATAAGCATCCAGTACAAGGACAAAGAGAAGAGCCCGTGATTAAAACAATAGGTGATTTTGACAAGCTTCATGCAGATGCTATGATAGGTTTTCAAAGATCCCAAAATATAGTTGGTATTAGTGCTATCAATGAACCTATTAATAAAAAGCTTAAAGTAGCCACTGGCACTCTCGATCCAGCGGTCAGAATTGATGATCCATCGACTAATGTTAGAGAAAGTCTTATTGCGACTTGTAAAGATATAGCTAATGAATTTGATCCAGATCTTAAAAACATTCCTTTAAGACCATATAAGTAATGCCTAAATTATTCAAACAGTGGGACCAAAATCCCAAGCAAGATAAAAGCTGCAAAGACATTATTAAAATGTATGAAGGCGGTTTTGCTGGAGCCTTATATTCAGAAGAAGAAAAAGAAGCTCTGAGAGATGAGGCGGAATATGCGTTTGGAACAGACGCTGCTCATGCATATGGTTTTGCAGACAATGCTAAAGGTAAGCTTGTAGTACCATTTGTGCATGTATTAAAAGAGTACCCAGAATCTTTACCGGGCCCTGGTCAAACTCGTGGATCATGTTTTAAAGCGGGCGCTATGGTTTTAATGGCAGACGGCTCTAAAAAACCAATAGAACAAATATCTATTGGAGATAAGGTTATTACCCACCTTGGAAATACTAAGACAGTAACACACCTAATTACTAAAAGTGCAGAAGACGGACTTTTATCAGTAAGTGTATCTAATTATCATAGGAGCTTGGTGGCGACGCCAGATCATGAAGTTCCAGTAATTAAATCTCCTTCAGATACAAATTTTGTTAAAAAGCAACTAAAAGACGTTAAAAAAGGAGAGTATTTAGTATTAGGAAAGCCAAACATACAACAAGAAGATGTTTGGTTTGATATGACTGAATATGGATGTGACATTACTGAGAAGAATTGTAAACGAAACAAAAAGCCCAATAAAGAAAATTGCCGGTCATTAGGTAGTAAAAATGACATACCAAGATTTATTAAATTAGATCATAAACTAGCTTATATTATAGGAGCATATTTAGCAGAAGGATCAATTGATAAATCTGATACAGGAAAACCTAAAAGAGTAACATTTTCCCTAAGTTCCAAAGAATACTATTATCAAAATAAAATTTCTAAATACATTAAAGATGTGTTCGGATTAAATTGTACAACCCAAACAAATTCTAGCAATTGTACAAAAATTAGAGTTGGGAATGTGGGTTTGGCGCAGCTATTATATAGTTTGGGAGGATGTCAAAATACATATGGTAAAAAAGCGCCCCACCAAATTCTTAAATGTCCCAAACAAACAAAACTATCATTACTCCAAGGCTGGATAGATGGAGATGGATACTTTCAGGCTGGGATAGAAAAAACAAAAAAATCTACCAAAACTATAGGTGTATCTGTCTCTAAGCCCTTGATAGAATCTATGCAAGAAATTGCAAATAGCTGTGGCTTAAGATGTTCCATTAATATTAGAAAAGCTTATAAACAAAGCAGAGAGTCATTTAGTCTAAATTTTTATGGTGACAACGCACTAGCTGTCAAAAAACAGGAGCCAGAAACTCTACAAATAGAGATTAACAATAATCCTTATGGGATACCCGTACGAATACAAAACATAGATAAGCAAGACTATTCTGGTGATGTATACTGTGTAACCGTAGAAGACGACCATTCTTTAATAGTCGATGGATTTAGTGTACATAATTGCGTTGCCGACGCCGCGCAAAACGCTGCTTTGGGAACAATGGTATTAGAATCTGTATTAGGAATACCAGATGAAGTAACAGGAAGATTAGAAGAGTGTCCTAAAGTCTCTAAGACAGCGGAAAGAAACAGAGTATTGGCATTTGAGCCAATTTACTGGTATCGTGGTCATAACGGAGATGGCTGGTATTGCCCTGCCGCTGCCAGAGTTTTAGTAAATAACTGTGGAGCTTTATTAAGAGCAGATTACACAGATACTCTTGGAGTAAACTTAGAAAAATACTCGGGAAAAATAGCTGGAAAATACGGTAAAAAAGCTCCTCCTGAAAGAATAGGCGAGCATTTAGATAATAATTTGTTTAGAACTGCTACAGAACTTAACACGGCAGAAGAAGTTCGCGACTTTCTAAATAGAGGCTTTTTTATTATAACGTGTGGCTCAGAAGGATTTTCGTCGCAAAGGGATGAAAACGGCGTTTCTAGACGAAAAGGAAACTGGGCACACGCAATGACATATATTGGTTTTGATGACAGAAGAGAAACTCATCAAAAGTATGGCGGACCTTTAGTCTTGGTATTAAATAGCTGGGGCAGATGGAACGACGGACCCAGAGAAATTCTAAACTCAGACATAGAAATTCCACATGGTTCATTTTGGGCGCGTTGGAAAGATGTTCAACGAAGATATATGACCGCTATTTCAGGACTGAATGGATGGGAAAGAAAAGAACTAGATGATTTATCACCCCATGCAGTATAAAATGAATAAAATATATATATTATTATTAATCTCAGTAATTTGCGTTGGGTGTAAAGAAAATATTTTTATACCTAAGCCCTCGCCTGATAAATACTTAAATTATGTAGTTGTATGTGCGGGTGGCACTAGTATAGATAGAGTATCTGTGCCTAGTCCTGATCCAGAGCCTAGTCCTGAAGAAGCAACAAAAACGAAAGATTGTCAAGAGTGTGGGCAACAAGGCTTTTTTGGCGATGGTCGACCGAGAAGAGATTGTCCATATTGTGATTATAATGAAGATGGAAACAATCAAGAAAGCTTAAATGAGGTTATTAGGATATGGAAGGACAAAAAAAGAGGAGAGGTAATATTAGACATAGATGAAACAGAAGATTTTTTAGCTGAGTCAACAATAAGTTGGCTAGGTAATAGTCCAGAATCACTAGCAAAAGCATCGCAAGAAAACAAAGCTGTACTTATATTACTATCATCAGATAGCCCTTCAGATATCTGGGATAATGAAGAAATTATAGGCTTTGTAGATCAAAATTTTGTGCCTTTGTGGGGGAAAATGTCCTTACCTGAGTATGAAAATGCTTGGGCATCGAGGGCTATTGGCACCAGCAATGTGACTACACAAGATGGTATTTCTACTTTTACAGGCCCTGTTATTTGTGTATTAAATAATAAGGGACAATTTATAACAAATTCAGACGATACTTTTCATAGCGTCCCCAACGATTCATTAGAATTAATGGATATACTAAATCAAATGATAGTAACTTACAACAAGGAAACAAAATGAAAACTTTTACAGCGGTATTATTAGCTTGTATTTTACTTGCGCCGGCCAATTTAGCCTATTCACAGTGTAACAGTGGATCATGTGGAGTCTTTTCAGGTCGCGCTAAAAACGTTTTAGTTCGAGTTTTTGGTAGGTCAGAATCTAGAATAAGGCCCATTAGAAGTCTCTTTCAAAGAATTAGATCAAATAGAGAAATGATTCGCGCTTCAAGAGCGCAGAGATTATCTCAGCGGTCATCTTACAGCGCATCTAAATACATAGAACAAAAGAATCAAAGCCCAATCAATGACTGCTATATAGACGAAAATGGAAGAAAGGTCTGCCCTCTAACTAAGAATAATCTTACTGAGTGCAATTGTGATCCGTGCGAATGTGTAGACTGTGACTGTGGTAGCGTTAGTTTGGTTGGCGTTCAGGCCCCTATGATTGTAGAAAATACTCTAGTAGGAACAAAAGCTCCTATGATATTTGATGATAACCTCCTAGTAGCCATGAGGTAAACATGGATTTCAGCCTAAGCCCAGATCAATGTAATTTATCACAACAAATTTACAGCAATCTTAGAAATAATGGAGGAATAGCTTGGGAAGCTATGACTCTATGCGGTTTAGATCTTTCTGACAAACAGCATACTCCCAACTTTATACCCGCTACTGTATACTTTTATGACCAAGGACTAAGAGGGCATTCGCTAAGAAAAAAAGTAAGGCATGAATGTGGAATATCAGTACTTCTAGTTCTTCAGCTAATTCTTATTATCCCTAAAATAATAGAATTAATACTTTTACTTAGGTCTTAAAAATGTCTACAAACTATCTATTGATCCGGCTCTTGACCCTTTAGTAGAACCGACAATAAGTATCTAAGAGACTCAAATATCGAAGAGTGCGGTATTTATTCCGAGTCTAATCTAACAATGATCAATATGACCGCAAATAATACAGTTAACGACACTCCATAAGACTAGAATTATACTAAAGGACTAATCTTGAGAAAGCCAGAAGAGATAATAGAGAAAGTAAATACTCTAAATCTAAATAAGACTTCTAAAAGAATAGATTGGCATAGCAAATGGCTGATGCATGCTCAGATCTCCTCATTACGCTCACATGACGCACGAACAAAATGTGGGTGTATTTTTGTGAGGAATAATAATATCGTCTCAGAGGGCTATAACGGCGTTCTCAGAGGTATAAACGATAAACTCCTACCAAATTACGAATATAATAAAGATATTGTAATTTCTAAGGAAAAATACTTCTTACATGCTGAAGATAATTGTATAATAAATGCAGCTAGAAAAGGCTCTCCAACAGAAGGTTGTATAGCATATATTACTGGGTATCCATGTTGCCCATGTTATCAAAAACTTTGGCAAGCAGGAATCGCTAAAATCTACGTTCCTAAAGTACATAACAAACCAGTATGTATGCAAAATACGGCTCATAAAGAGCAATTTGAACTTCTAAAATACCTCACGCAATATCAACTGGAAGTAGAAGAAGTTGAAATAAATCTAGATATTTTTAAGGAATTATTAAAATAATTAGGCAATATACAATGAATAAAAAACCACCATTTCCCCTACCTAATCCTGAGCTAGATGCTTTAGTTAGAAGAAACAAAGCTAAACAACCTGATTTTGACTCTGAGCCAATATTTGAACTAGTAGTACAAGTTAGAAACTCAGACGGGTTACCTACAGGAACAACAAAAACAATAACTACTAGCAAAGCAGAAGAATTAGAATCCTTTTATAACCGAAATAGCGGCACGACTAAAAAGAAGAAAAGAACTAGATCTAAAAAAAATAATAAACTCTTAGAACAAATTAACAACCTATCCAAACTAGAGGCGGGTTGGGATGGTCCACATAGCAAGCAAATTAATTCCTTAATTATAAAAGCAGCTAAGGACCTAATAACATCCATGTCAAGCTTAATAGATATTAGTTCTACAAGAATTGTTCCAGTCAGTTTAGGCTCTCTTCAAATTGAAGTAAAAGGGAAAAATAATAAAGAGCTAGAATTACAATTTTTAGACGACCAAACAATCTCCTATTTAATGTGGGACGCAGAGAACAGCTTTAACGAAAGTAAAGAAGTTCCTCTAAACGAAGTATGGAAAATTAAAAATCTATTTAAGTGGGCAAGTAAATAAAAAAAGAACATGAGCATACAAGCACTTTCAGAATATACATTTCAATCTAGATACTCACAATTTAATTATGATAAAAATAGAAAAGAAATTTGGTCAGAGGCGGTCGACCGAATTTTTGATATGCATAGAGAAAAGTACAAGGAACAAATAGAAGCTTCCGATGAGCTTAAAAATGCTGTCGTTTTTGCGCAAAAACAATACGAAAAAAAGCGCACTCTAGGGTCTCAGAGGGCGCTTCAATATGGTGGCAGCCCTATTTTAGATAAAAATGAAAGGCTATATAATTGTACTGGCACCCTAATTGACAAGCCCAAAGCATTTCAAGACATAGTATTTGTTTTGATGGCGGGCTGTGGCGCGGGATATAGCGTACAAAAACACCATGTAAAAAAGCTACCCAAAATAACAAAAAGGTCTAATTCCACAAAGAAGTTTGTAATCCCAGACTCGTGTGAGGGGTGGGCAGACTCAGTGGGCGTTTTACTATCATCTTTCTTTAGTAAAAATACTACGTTTCCAGAGTATAAAAACAAAAAAGTAGTATTTGATTTTTCTAAGATTAGACCAAAGGGCGCTCTTATAGCAAAGAGATTTAAAGCTCCCGGCTCTGAACCTCTTAAAAATGGTCTTATAAAGATTGAAAAACTACTAGAAGATAAAATTAAAGCAAATCAAGATAGATTATCTCCGCTTGATTGTCATGATATTATCTGTCACGCGGCTGATTTTGTTATTAGCGCCGGATTAAGAAGATCTGCTTTGATTAGTCTTTTTTCTGAAAACGACCTAGAAATGGCAGCGTGCAAAACTGGGAATTGGTTCATTGATAATCCACAAAGAGCCAGGGCTAATAATTCTGTAGTTATTAATAGAAATGATATTTCGTTTGATGATTATAAAGAAATCATGAAGAACGTTCGTGAATATGGTGAGCCGGGTGTTTATTTTTGTGAAGATCCAGAATTTGTGAGCTGTAATCCTTGCTGCGTTTCGGAAAATACTCTTGTCCATACAACTAAAGGCATCAAAACCGCTGGAGAGTTAGTAGGAAAAGAATTTACAACTATCATAAATGGTAAACATGCTAATTCATCAGAAGAAGGATTTTTTGAATCTGGATCTAAGGTACTTTGGGAAGTTTCTACGCAGGAAGGTTTTAGTGTAGAAGTAACAAATGATCATAGATTTATGTCTAATGGTCAATGGATAGAGCTAAAAGACCTAAATATAGGTGATGTTGTAGAAATCAATAACCCAGGTTACAATACATGGGAAGGATATGGCGAGAAAGAACAAGGATGGCTTATTGGTTCGTATCTTGGAGACGGAACCTCCGATCAAAATCAACATTACCTTCAGTATTGGGGCCAAGAAGAATCATATATGCCTAAGCTTGCCGCTGAATATTTAACAAATGCTCACGGTCAATGCGACATATCAGAATATAAGTCTGTTAATATTAATGGTGTTAAAAGCACAAGAGTAAAATCTAACTACCTAACAAGTCTTATTAACAGATTTGACATATTAAGTAACAAAAATATAAATAAAAATATATGGTCTTGTTCGTCTAATTTTTGCGAAGGACTACTAAAAGGTTGGTTTGATGCAGACGGATCAGTCCAAGGAAATCAAAACAAAGGCATATCAGTTAGACTATGCTCGACAAACCTAAATAATCTTAAAATAGCGCAACAGATTCTCCAAAAAATTGGAATCTTCTCCAAGATTTACACCAACAGAGAAGACGATAGATATAAACTTATGCCGGATGGAAAGGGGGCATATAAACAATATCTATGTAAAGCTTGGCACGATTTAGTCATTTCCAATGAATCGATAGTTAAATTTAATGAGTATATTGGTTTTAATAATAAAGAAAAGCAAAATAAGCTAATCGACTTAATAAGTCAATATAAAAGATCTCCTAATAAGGATAAGTTTCAAGTAACGATTAATTCAATTAAGTTACTAGAAGAGAAAAAGGTATATGACTGTACAGTGCCCAGCACATCGTCTTTTGATGGTAATGGATTTTTACTTCATAATTGTGAAATCGGATTCTGGCCACAGTTAGAAAACGGTGATACAGGAATGAGCTTCTGTAATCTTACAGATATTAATGGTGGGTACTGTGACACTCCAGAAAAGTTTTATGAGCAATGCGAAGCATCAGCAATTATAGGAACTCTTCAGGCTGGTTATAATAGCTTCCCATATCTAGGTGAAACAACAGAAAAAATAGTTCAGCATGAGTCATTGCTTGGCTGCTCTATTACAGGATGGATGTCTAATCCTCATATTTTCTTTGATGAAAAGATACTAAAAAATGGCGTAAAGATTATCAAAAAAACAAATGAAAAAATAGCTAAGCTAATAGGTATCAATCCTGCTGCTAGACTAACATGCGCCAAACCATCTGGATCAACATCTTGTATTCTTAGTACTTCTTCTGGTATACATCCTCATCATGCTAGAAGATATATTAGAAGAGTTCAATCTAATAAACAAGACAGCGCTCTACAGCACTTTAAAAAGTTTAATCCAAATGCAGTAGAAAATTCTGTTTGGGACGCTAATAATAGCGATGAAGTAATTTCGTTTATTTGCGAAGTTCCTCCTGGTTCTATTGTAAAAAATCAACTAAGCGCTATTGACTTCTTAGAAAAAGTTAAGTTTGCTCAAAAGAATTGGGTCCTACCGGGCACAATAAAAAACAGAGGGCTTAACCCAGACATTACCCATAATATATCTAACACTATTATCGTTCAACAAGAAGAGTGGGACGAAGTAGAAAAGTATATCTATGATAATAGAGAGTATTTTAGTGGTATATCATTGCTACCTTCAAGTGGCGACTTAGACTATGCTCAAGCTCCTTTCTCTACTGTGCTAACTCCTAATGAGCTAGTAAAAGAATATGGAGACGCAGCCGTATTTGCTAGCGGACTTATTACCGCTGGCTTAGAAGCATTTGATGATTTATGGCTAGCTTGTAATTGTGCTTTAGGTATAGATAATTCACTAGATAATGAAAAGCCTAAAGAGCCACAATACCCTAAGACTAGAAATTACAAAGATTTAGCTAAATACTTTGAAGAGAGAGAAGCTTATGACAAGCATGAGCTGAAGAAAGACTGGGTAAGAAGGCTTAAGCAATTTGCACAAAGGTACTTTGATAACAACGAGAGAAAAGCAACCTATTGCTGCAAGCACGTTTTTCTTTGGAAGTCTTGGTGTGACCTATCTAGAGAATATCAAAATGTAAATTGGGAGTCGATGGATTGTGGGCCTGAGTTTACAGATGCTGATACTTTATCAGGTCAGGCCTGTTCTGGTGGAGCTTGTGAGATTGTGTAATGAATAAGTATACCAGAAGGCAAAAGAGAAAAGTACAACGATTAATAAGAAGATTTTTTATTATCCTTGGATTTCATTTATGGAAATTGAAAAAAAGAATACAGGACTATAAGAATAAAGATAAATGAATATAGATGAAAAAGTAAATAAAATCAGAGAGCTATTTTCTAACTTTACAAATGCTAATCAAAATGTTATAGATGAAGTTCTATTAGATAATAAGTTTTTAATGTGTAGCGGATCTGGAGATGCCCGTGTTCATCATTATGGTGATAATGGGCTTTTGCAGCATACATTAGAAGTCTTAGAATTATGTGATTGTGTAGCAAAGCAAAGAAAAATATCTGATAAAGAGCATTTAAATTTAATGTATGCTGCTTTATACCATGACATAGGAAAGACATTCGATTACGATCAGAGTTATAGTCATACAACTAACAATAGCTCTGTAAAGTACTCTTCAAAATGGATATCATCAGAACACAAATATAAGATATATCACATACCAAGATCCTTCCATATATGGGCAATATCAGCAACGAAAAACAATATATCAGAAGATGACATATTTGAAGTTTCCCATGCTATTTTAGCTCATCATCAGCTACCACAATGGGGTTCTTATGTACAGCCTAAAACAACAATAGCATGGATTTTGCATAACTGTGACAATATGAGCGCAAGAATATATGAATGCCAAAATCTGTAAATCTGATACATGTGAAAGAAAATTTCAACCAAAACGTAAAAATCATTTTTATTGCTGTAAAAGATGTAGAAATGTACAAACCAACAGAGACCAGAGGAGTAAAAACAAAAATTTACCATATGCGCTAAGAAACTCTCCAAATTTAGATATAAAAAAATATTTAGTGTCGTGCGCTAAGCGAAGAGCGAACAAAAAAAATATTGAATTTAACATTTCATCCGAAGACATTACTATACCTGAATATTGTCCAGTACTTCCTTGGATTAAAATTCAAAGTTTTTCCGGCGATGCCAGCCCATCAATAGATAGGATAGATAGTTCCAAAGGATATATAAAAGGAAATGTTCAGATAATTAGCTGGCGAGCAAATCAAATTAAAAGTAACTCGACATCGCTGGAAATATTTTACTTAAATAAATTTTTGAATAACTTAAATACCCCCCAAAACCCCATCCCAAAAAATGAATAAGAAACTAACCAAAAACACAACAACAGTTAGAATTACTTACAGTACAATTTTATTTGCTATTATATTTAGCATCATCAGTTGCACGGCATATGCCCAAACTTTTGACTTTAGAGATTTGCCCGGAGATACCTCCTCTTGGAGGGAAATCGATTGGTCAAAATATCTATCTCGTCAGCCGGCCACAAAAGGCGTGCCGGAATATTCCTTGCCAGATCGATCAAGAGTAGATATACTAACTAATGAATATGCAATAGAAGTAGAGTGGCTTTCTAAGTGGCCCGAGGCCGTAGGCCAGTCTCTTTATTACGCAGCGATGACTGGAAAGAAACCAAAAATTATTATACTAAAAAAGCCAGATGATGACATTAAGAAGTATTTACAATTACAAGTGGTAGCTAATAAGCAAAACATTAAAGTAGAGTTTCTAGATATTAAAAAAATAAGGACTTCTAGGTAGATGATTAAAGTTAAAAGATTACATAAAGACGCAAAGATACCCGCTAGATCTCGTCATACTGATGCGGGATATGACTTATTCTCAATTGAAGATGTTATGCTACCTCAACATAGCGAGGCTACTAAAATTAGAACTGGCGTGGCAATAAGCCCTCCTCCTGGATATTATGCTCATATTTGTGAAAGGTCCGGCCTAGGGTCAGAAGGTATAGCTATTCGAGGCGGCGTTTGTGATGAGTCATATACTGGCGAATATATTGTATTGATACAAAACCTCAGTCCTTTAAGCCCTCGTAAAATCTGCAAAGGTGACAAGATAGCACAAGTAGTGTTTAAGCCTTATGGTTCATTTGAGATAGAAGAAGTTGATGAACTAGACCAAACAGACAGAGGGGATAAAGGCTTTGGTAGTAGTGGCAGTTAACTAATAGAGGTTTAATATGACTTGCGTTGTTGGCGTAAAACAAAATGATAAAATAGTTTTTGGCTCTGATAGTGCAGCTTCAGATAGTGACTCTATCGTTCATATGCGAGGACCCAAAATATTTTTAGTTTCTTCTACGGGTAACCGCAAAGAAAAAATGGGATATGCAGGAGATTTACGTCCAGGTATGCTAGTAAAAGCCACCTGGAAATTTCCTCCTAAATCACAATCATTAAGCATAGAGCAGTATATACACTATACCATACCCAAGTCTTTAAGAGAATTATTCCAAAATAATGGTTGTTTAAATAAAAATGATGATATAGAATCTGTAGATACAGACTTTATATTCACATATAATAATAATATTTATATTATGGAGGGAAATTTTGCTATATGGCAAACTACCGATGAATTTGCCTCTATTGGATCTGGCTCTACCTATGCCTTAGGATCTCTATTTACTACTGAAAAGTATGATTTAGACGCAAAAGATAGAGTAATGACCGCTTTAAAATCAGCATCAGAATACTCAACTTCCGTATCAGCGCCCTTTCACTTTCTGTAAAATGTATTAATATCCTAAATAGATATTTTTAAGAAGTGTATTACTAGTTGGAGAGAACAATGGAACATCAATTTAAAGATAGTATAAGTAAGGCAGCTCAAGATTATTTAGATCTTGGTTTTTCAGAAGAAATTACTGAAGAGCAATGGCAGGAAATATGCCAAGCGGCCGAATATCAAGGAAGAAAAGTCACTTTAAATAAGCCTTTTAGAACTCCAGATGGACCGAAAAAATTCTCTGTATACGTTAAAAATGAGAAGGGAAATGTAGTAAAGGTCAACTTTGGCGACCCTAATATGGAAATTAAAAGAGATAACCCAAAACGGAAAAAATCTTTCAGGGCTAGGCACAATTGCGACAATCCTGGGCCTAAAACTAAAGCCCGGTATTGGTCGTGTAAAATGTGGGAGTAGAAAGGTAAATTACTATAACTAATCTTGAGACGCTACAAAATGGAACTTAGGCCCACACAAAATCAAGAAGAGCTTATTACTAGTATTATTAACTCACACGTCACCATCTGTGCGGGGCCAAGCGGGACTGGAAAAGCTCAGCCCCTAGATGCCACAGTTTATACTCCAAAAGGCCCAGCTAAAATGGGCGAGTTGAAAGTTGGAGATAGGGTTTCTACCCCAAATGGAAAATCAGCAAAGGTTCTAGGCATATTCCCCCAAGGAGAAACGCCAGTATATCAAATATGGTTTTCAGATAATTCTTACACTGAGTGTTGTGGACAACACCTATGGAAAATTTTTACACAAGAAAACCGTTCTAAAGATCAAGACGGAAGCATCTGGACTACGGAACAGATTATACAGTATTTAGAAAAATATCCAAAAGCAAGTCTCAGCATACCGCAAACCAAGCCCGTTGAATTTGACAAACAAGATGTTAATATAAGTCCGTATATTTTGGGAGCCTTAATAGGCGACGGCTCGCTTACGGGTACCACTCCGTGTTTTACAACTAAAGATAAGTGGATATTAGAAAAATTTACCAATGAACGAAGATATAATAAATTTAAGATAGAATATACCGCTAAAAAAGACGGTATGAGCTACTACTTAAGATCTGGCGGCAAGCTTCAAAAAGAACTTAAAAAATTAAATTTGAATACAACATCGTATTATAAGCATATTCCAGATTGCTATAAATACAATACAGTATTAGTAAGAAAAAAAGTTTTACAAGGACTGATGGATACAGATGGTACGACCGATGGATATAACTCTAATTTTTGCACAACTTCCGAAGTCCTCGCTAATGATGTCAAATTTATAGTTGAGTCGTTAGGTGGCAAGGCAACGATTACGGATAGAACACCAAAGTATACTTATAATGACAGACAGCAAGAAGGACATAGAGCCTATAGAGTGTGGATTTCTATGCCGGAGAATATATGTCCCTTCGCCTTACCTAGAAAAAAACAGGCGCACATCCCTAAAACAAAGTATCAGCCACAAAGAATTATAAAGTCTATTAAAAAGACAAAAAACAAAAAAACACAATGTATTTATATAGATTCAAAAGACCATCTATACCTTACTGATAATTTTATTGTTACACACAATACTTTATTTACACTACAAACGGCAGTCAATCAACTAAAGCAAAACCACATCGATCAAATCATTATTAGCAGGTCTTTGGTCAATGTTGGCAGGGAAATAGGATCACTTCCGGGGACGCTTGAAGAAAGATCCAAACCCTATTTTATGTTTATACATGCATATCTACAAGATTTCTTAGCACAAGACTATTATAAAGCACTAAAAGACAACAAAATTGATATTATTCCGGTAGAAATGATTCGTGGTCATACATACCATAACGCAATAATGATTTTAGACGAAGCTCAAAATTGCGACCCAACTCAGATTAAAACATTTATTAGTAGAATGGGACATAATACTCATTGTGTTGTTATTGGAGATATAAAACAAAAAGACACATATCATGAAGACAATGGTCTAGAGTTTTGTGTAGACCATTTTGGTAAAAACAATATAAAGGGCTGTAATGTTGTTCAAATGGGATACGAGGACATAAAGCGTAATAAGTATATTGGTAACATCCTTAGGGTTTTCGATGAAAATGCATACTAAAGGCAGAAACAATGAAGAAAACCTATGGCGACCAAGAAGCTTTGGTTTTAATCGACCAAAACCACGAACATAAAGCCAGATTACTATTTGACCTTTGTCCACAGCCAATAGCATTCGTATCTAAGGAAGGTAAATTTCTTAGAGTTAATCAAGCTTTGTGTAAACTATTGCATTATTCCAATGTAGAATTATGTGATAAAAACTTTACAGAAATTACTCATCCTGAAGATATTGGTATCGACTGGGCCAATCTAAAAAAAGTGGAGCGGGGCGAATGCGACACTTATACAATGGTCAAAAGATTTATTACAAAAACAGGACAAATAGTTAAAATAACATTAACTGTTTATCCAGTAAGAGATGTTCATAAAAATATAGTTATATATGTATCACACGTTGTTCCAGTGGAAGATAAATCCAGCGTGACAGAACATCAAAATCCTCGACGAAAAATTAAGTCGATTAAAGAAAAAATATTTGATTTGCTAATAGCTAATTGGCATCAAATTATTATGGCTATAATAGCTCTTGGAATGGGTATTATATTCTTAGTAGACTTAAGACAAAAAATCATAGAGAGTAATGAGCTTACTGTTAAATCTATTGAAAGCATTAATAAGTTAAACTCTTGCATCGAAAAATCGATGGCTGAAAACTATAAATAGCTATTAATCTAAGACTAGTAAAACGTATAATAGGAATAAGAATGCCATACTACACATTTGTATGTGAATCTTGCGGGTTTGAATTTTCTGTGCAGATGGAACGCAAGAACTATCACACAGATCACGCATGTACTAAGTGCGGAGACTCAAATATTTCTCGTAATTTTCTGGCTGATATGCCAGTTAATGAGTTTTTTGAGCCAAAAACAATAGGCGGACTAGCAGATAAAAACGCAAAGGACAAAAAATGAACGAAAACAATTCACCGACAACGCCAGTAGAAATTTGGTATACCAACTTCGGTAATCATTCCAAACTAGTTGATGGCTATCCTACGACTGATGAGATTATCAAAACTTACGCTAAGGCTGCTTCTACAGACAATAAGACTGTATATGCAATCAAACTAGATGATGACAGCAATCCCGTTAATCCTAGCCAAATAGGACTCAACACATCCAGACTACGTAGTATTACAACAGGCGAAGAATTTCAGTATGTGAACAAAGATACTTTTGAGACATATATAAATTTTCTAAAAACTAATAATAATGCTATATATCAAGAAGTACTCAGGAGAATGATCTGATGCCTAAAAAGAAGCAAAGACGCGTAACCGCGCAAGAGAAACTAGAAATTATGAAGTTAGTATCAGAAGGCAAAACAGCATATGCTATTGCTAAAAAGCTAGAAAGATCACAAGCCACCGTTGGCAAAGTAATAGAAGAACTTAAAACAACATCTTTAAAAGCGTTTAATCAAGATGTATCTAGTATACCAGAAAATACTAGTATAGAGCCTATAGACTATATAGAAACCGATGTTTATCAAAATGTAGTTCGATCACTAATAAAGTCTGGCTTAGATGTAAATGTTGCCAAGCAAAGAATAGCTAAGATTTGTGCCCAGGCACAAAAGAAAGGCATAGAGTCTATCTCGGAAGAAGACTTATATAATACTGCTTTAACCTCTGTAAATGGATCAGAGTTATTTATTAATAGGTCTTCAAATAATGAAAAGGGAGTATCGGCCATTACGCAGGCAGCATCTCAAGCGGGCGATGACGCCAAGAAATCTCAAACAAACTTAGACAAAAATATAGACAATGACAGAATCTATAAGGTATAAATCTATTTATAGCGACCTAGATAAGAAAGTTACTCCTGCACAATATATTGTCGAACTTGTTTGTAGTAATAATGCTGATAAAAATAACATTGAAATACCTAAAAACTTTTGGAAGCTAAAACAGTGGAAAGCTTTTTATCTATTCCAGATGAAATATGCCACAAGCCTACTCAAGACTTATCCATCTGATTTTTTAGTTAGCTACATTAGATCCAAAAAGATATGGTCGCTTAAAGCAAAGTGGATCTACGATGATATTCCAAAAGAGTTCAAGATCTGGAAAGCCAAAAACAGCAAGACTCTTAAAAGAGTAGAAACTGTAGAAAATCCCACATTTAGAAGTAAAAAAAATCTTAACCTAGATCTATTAGATTAGAAAGAAATTAACAATATGTCTAAAACTCTCGAAATGAGAAACTCTAATAATATAGAAGATGCTATTATTAAAAAGTTTGGCAAAGTCTTTGTTGACGCAGCCGACTTACATACAGCGCCGCCCAAGGTAATCCCTACAACCCCACAGATGGATATTATTTTGAGCGGTGGAATACCCGAGGGGAGTTTTTGTCTGGTTAGCGGCCCTCCTAAGCTAGGTAAATCATCTTTATCATTACACTTTGCCGGCAACGCACAAAAAATTGATAGCGAGTTTGGACCTCGTAAAGTATTTTATTTTGACATTGAAGGTAGGATCAAAATCAGGGATATATCTTGTAAAAATTTAGATACCTCTCCTGAAAAATTCACCTTAATTAAATCAACAAAAGATAAGATCATTACAGGTGAAGAATTCATTGCTATTGGCGAAGAACTGATACGAAACGTACCGGGCGCTATATTTATATTTGATAGCTTCAGCGCTATATGTACGCAGGCTAGATATGATGCTAATATTGGAGACAGATTTAGAGACGACGCTCCACTTTTATTGTCGTCCTTTTGTAAGCGTATTAGCCAAATCATTCCAGTTAATAAAAGTATCGTTATTGGTATTACTCACAGAATTGCCAATCAAGGCCCTGGCATGAAAGTTTGGACAGAGGCCAGCGGACAAAAAATACAATATCAAACAGACGTAAAAATTAAAGGTACGCATGTTTCTCCATGGAATGTTGGAGATAGCCAGATTGGCCAAGATGTACACTGGGAATGTGAAACATCAGCATTAGGACCTCCTGGTAGTAAGGCAACATGTAAGTTGCGATATAAAGAAGGATACGATGAGGTATCAGAACTAGTAGATCTATGCGTTTCTATTGGTAGAATTAAAAAGGCTGGCGCATGGTTTACAATGTTTGATTCTGACGGTAAAGAATTGACAAAAACGCAGGGCGCCGAAAAAATGCGTGCCTATTTATGTAACAATACAGATATATTTGAGCAACTTAAAAAGTCAGTATATAATGATTTCTTCGATGTATGATTATTTTGGATTAAATGCAGAGCCTATCAAATGGACCCCCAAGAGCAAACCTAGATCTAATGCGTCTAAAAATCATAAGAAAGCGTTAGAAATAGTAAGACAGCTTCTTCCGATGGTCCATATCTATGAAGAATGTAAGCTTCCCTTAGGAATAAAAAAAAATATTTATATCGATATATTTATACCTTCTTTTTCTTTAGCTATTGAAATAGACGGTAGGCAACATAGCGAGTTTAATAAGCATTTTCATAGAGATAAGTTATCTTTCTATAGGGCTCAAAAAAATGATAGATTAAAAGAAGAATGGTGTGAAGTCAACAATATTAATATAATAAGACTGAAAGAGCAAGATGCAAGAAACTGGAGAAAACAAATCGAAGCTGCAATATAATACAGAGAAGATTGCTCAGTTTGTTGAAAAAATACTTCCTAGCAATGCTCCCCCTGGTCTAATGGAAGAATATGATCAATATATGCGAATGGGAGTTACAGATCTTAAAGCATTAAATGCTGAAGAATGCGTTATTATTTCTACTCGATTAGCACAGTATTCCTTGTATCTACAAAGAACTGTAAATCAACATGAATCTGCTATCAAATATATTAGACATGAAATAAATAACGCTATTTGTACCACGGCTCATCAATATAATGGGCAGTGGGATCTACAAAGAACGCAGGCTATTCAAGACAATCTATATGCTAAGTCTTGTCAGGATAAGTTAGTAGAACTAGAGCAAAGAATAGAATCATTATCAGAGGTTGTCAAAAACATCCAACAGATATCAGATAAATATAAAAGTTTACAATTCTCAAAAAACAAGGCTCAGAAATATGTCTGAAAACACTCAAAATCCTCTTGATATGTTAGGTGAGCTACTTAAAAATCAAGAAATAAAAGATGCTTTAAAAGAGATGTTGCTAGAAGAATCTGAATCAGAAGACGAAGATATTGTTGGTTCTGGTTCATCTAGTATACCCAGGGGTAAAAAATTAGAAGTGCTAGGCAGTAGCGCTGACGTTCCTGCAACTGAACAAAATGCTGTAAATGCTACAAAAAATATAGCGCCAGTCAATAAGAACAAAAGGCCAAAAGTTCGACAAATCAAAAAGCGCTGCAAAGAATGTAATAGGCAATTCAGCATTGCTGAAAACTCTATTTTTAATAACAGTAATTTTATTTGTAATAAATGTTTAGGAAAATAAATTTATGCGTCTATCAGACCAAGATTCAGAAAAAGCGCTTATATCTAACATAATTAATTATGGCCTAGAATCTTACTATGATATAAATGTTACGGGCGTTAATCAAGAAACATTTACGGACTTTAAGCACCAAACAATATATCTATGCTGTAAAGACTTATTTGATCGTCAAAATATCAAAAAAATTGACATACCCCTTATCATTAGCACAGCAAAAACACTAGGGTATGAAAATTGGGTTCAAGAGTATGAGATAGACCAATACTTATCAGATATTACTAGTATCGAGACTCAAATTGAGAGCGGTGCTGCTTTAGCTAAAAGACTAAGAAAGCTAGAAGTTGGTAATAAAATAAATGACTCTGCCAAAGAAATACAAGGCGAAGTCAAAAATATTTCAGGCGAAGAATCTTTAGGCGATATCTTTGGCATAGTTGAAAAACGATTTGCAGATTTAGCCGATCTTCTTACGGACTCTTCTGCTGAGCCAGTAAACATTGGTAAAAGCGTATTTGACCACGTTAAAGATCTAGAAGAAAACCCAGTAGATCAGATTGGCATCCCAACGGGCTTTCCTATATTTGATAAATGTATAGGAGGAGGGCTTAGAAAGCATGCTATCACCGTCATAGGCGCTAGAGCCAAAGTTGGCAAAAGTACTTTCTGTAAGAATGTGGGCTGGAATGTAGCTAAAGCAGGCATACCTGTTTTAATTCTAGATACAGAAATGCAAACCGAGGATCAAATAAATAGACTGCTTTCTACTGTTAGCGACATAAACATTTCTGACATTGAGTCTGGTAAGTTCAGACAACAAAAACAGAAAATGGAAAAGGCTATTGCTGATATACAACAGACTAATATAATGCACAAAAATATTAGTGGAATGTCTTTAGAATCTCAGTTTGCTATTGTAAGAAAGTGGCTTATTAGAAATGTAGGCCTTGATGCCGATGGTAGAGCTAAAGACTGTCTTCTAATATACGATTATATTAAGATGATGGATGCCGATGACATAGGCAAACTACAAGAACATCAGGCTATAGGATTCTTAATGACAGCCCTTCAAAACTTGGCTGTTAAATATGATATTCCTATCCTCACCGCAGCTCAACTAAATAGAGATGGCATTTCTAGAGAAGATACTGCGGCAATTGGCGCGTCCGATAGAATTTCTATGTATGCTTCTTCTATATCGTTATTAAAATGGAAGACAGAAGAAGAAATGGCTTTAGAACATTATAACTGTGGTAATCAAAAACTAGTGCCACTAATATCTAGGTATGGGCCGCCGATGGACCCAGGTGATTATATTAATATATCATTTGATCACTCTAAGAATAAAATGATAGAAGATGGAACTAGGTCTCATAGTCAAGAAAAGAATCCAGTAAAAGAAGCTAAAAAAGAACCTGCTAAGAATAAAAAAGATCATTTTGACGGACTTGAGTTTTAAAAAATTGAATGACATATCATTAAAACTGATAGAAAACTTTGAAGCTATAGAGTTTTTCTTTAATCTTGATCTACAAGAATACGAAGATCATTATAAAGGATGCTGCCCTCTACACGCCGATTCAGATAACCCGGCCGCATTTACTTTGTATAAAGACAGCGGCGCGTGGATTTGCCATACACACGGGTGCCACAACATTTTTAAAGGCACAATGGTAGGACTTGTAAGAGGTCTCTTATCTGTTAATAAATTAGGTTGGTCTAACTTTAATGATACAGATAAGGTATTTGGCTTTAGAGAAACTCTTTCTTTCATAGAGCAGTTTTTAGAAAAAAGACCGAACTTACCTATAGATTCCAAACGTAGGCATCATAAAAATAAAGCTAAAAAAGAAAAGTTACATACAGAATTAAATTTAGCTAAAGAAACTTTTTTACAAAACATTCAATGCCCTCCTGAGTATTATATAAATAGAGGATTTTCAGAAGAGATACTACGCAAGTATTGTATTGGATATTATGATAAACCTTATAAGCCTTTATCTAAAAGAATACTTGTCCCAATTTTTAGCGATGACGGACAAACAATTATAGGATGCTCTGGTCGAACCTCAGAAGACAAATGTTTAGTATGTGATGGTTATCATGATTCTAGGGCTCAATGTCCAGATCAAAAATCAGAGCCTTGGATGTTTCAAAAATGGAAGCATAATAAAGGATTCAGGCGAGAAAGATACCTATATAACTATTGGAACATGTATGGTAAAAACTGGGATAAGATTATATTAGTCGAAGGACCATCAGAAGTATGGAAACTAGAAGAATGTGGTATTCATAACTCGTTGGCGATTTTTGGTTCTAATATGACAGCTATGCAAGCAGAAAAAATAGCTAGTCTTAGGCCAAGATTAATCACAACAATTATGGATGCTGATGACGGAGGAGAACACGCTGAACTATCATGTAAAAAAGAAATACTAAGAGTCTTACCTGACGTAAAAATACAGCATTTATGCCCACCTAAAAATGACCTGGGCGATATGACCCATAAGGAAATAATAACATGGCTAAAAAACATATAGTATTTGGTATTAGTGGAAGAGCGCAGTCAGGAAAAACTACCTTAGTAGATTTTATAGAAGATAAAATTAAAAATGACTGGACTATGCTTCCTGACTCATTTTTAGAGCTATATGATTATTGGGGACATGAATTTGAATTAGGCAATGTTTGTAGAGTAATATATTTTGCAGATCAACTTAAAAAAATATGTATTGAATTATTTGGTTTGTCTCATCACCAAGTATATGACGATCACGGCAAAAATGAACCTATAGACTGGCTAAAATGGGAAAATATGCCCGGAGTAATGACTCCATCTATGTCCGTTAAATTAGATTACCTAAATAAGCAGGACTATCAACATCTCACCAAAAACATGATTTTCCATGAGCCTGGACCCATGACAGGTAGAGAATTTATGGAATATTTAGGAACAGATTTGGGACGTAGAATTAATGAACATTGTTGGATTAATGCCACGTTTTCTGAAATAGATGAATGCAACGAACCCACTATATTTTTAATAGGGGATGTCAGATCACATAATGAAATAATCAAAATTCAAGAAAATAAAGGATATGTAGGTAGATTAACTAGAAACACAACCCATCGAAATACGACAATAGAATCCCAACTAGATAAAGACAAATACGACTGGGACAATTTTAACTTTGTAATCGATAATCAAAACATAGACGTAGACACAAAAAATAATATTGGCTGGCACAAATTCCTAGAAAGCATTAATAATGAAAATTAAAAAAATATCTCCATCATCTTACAATAGTTGGGATGGTTGCCAACATAGATATTTCTTAGAGCAAAATTTGAAATATACCTTTCCCGCCGGCAAGGCAGCAGATATTGGAACTGTAGTACATAAGGTTCTAGAAATTCTTGCTTTAGTACAACTTAAGATTCAAGAGCAAGATAATACGCCGCTCAAAGTTAAAGATACAGAAATAGATATTGATAATTATACTATTACTGAACTTTTACATCTTTCTATGTCTGGCTTCAAAGAAGGATATTTTGATGGTAAAGATATAGAAACCATGCAGGAATATCTTAAAAGAGCACTATCATTTAATAATGGCGAATATGATCCTCGAAACAGAAAAATCTTGGCGCCAGAAAAAAGAGTTAAAGTTGAGATTCCAGAAGAGTGGGCTAAAAATTACGATGGGTCACAGTTTTATCTCAGTGGTATTGTTGACCTAGTTACTGAAGTAGACGAAAATACAATAGAAATTATTGACTATAAAACTGGCCAGCCCAAAGACTGGAACACAGGCAAAGTCAAGAAATATAAAGACTTTTTTGAAGATCCTCAACTTAGGTTTTATCATTGGGCGGCTACCAGAGTATATGGAGAGTATAAAAACTTTATTGTATCAATTTTGTTTTTCAAGACACAAGACTATTTTAGTATACCCTTTTCAAGTAAAGACTTAGAAAAAACAGAGCAACTTTTAAAAGATAGGTATCACGAAATTAAGAATTGTAATATACCTAAACTCAATATAAGTTGGAAATGTACTAAGTTTTGTCCTTTTGGGAAATTAACTACTGAGGGCACGAACCTACCACAATTAACACAGGAAGAAATAGGTGGCATTGCTAGCCGTGGATCACCAATGACAATGTGCGATTGTTCTATTTATAATATTCATTTACATGGTATAGACTATGTAGAAGAAAACATGGGTAAATATAAGAAAAATGAGTAGTTGGAATTCGACTAGAAGCTCAGATTTGGGCCGACAAGCAAATACAATAACACAAAGGTCAACAAAATCTATGACCAACTTTATTAACTATAGTCATTATAGCGTATTAGATAGCATTCTCAAGCCTTCAGAGATAGTAGATATCTCAGTCCAACAAGAATTTGAATCTGCCTCTATTACTGACTTAAATAGTATGGCAGGTATAGTACAATTTTATAAGTCCGCCAAGAAACAGGGTATTAAACCTATCTTAGGATTAAGCTCGACGTTTATGGATGGCGGAGCTTTAGTAATGTTAGCTAAAAATCACCAAGGGTACAAATCATTATTAGAAATCTTGGCTTTAAGTCATTCTGCGTCTAACTTTTTCAGGCACGCACAAATTTCTATGGAGATATTATCAGATATAGACACCAGCAATCTAATTTTTATTACTGGTCATGAAGGTTCTTCAATAGATACTTTAATATCTGCGTCTGATGATTATGATGATGCCCTATCACAAGTAGACATGCATATCTCTTTGCTAAAGAGCGCAGTCAATGCACCTATTTATATCAATATAGATGGCCATGCACATGACTATAAGAAAAACCTGCTTATTAAACTAGCAAATGATCATAGCTTAGAATTAACTTATAATAACCTAACCCGTTATAATAACAATAAAACAAGTTCATATCTTTATGATGTCATTCAATGTAAAAAGCTAAAAACAAAACTAAGATTTTTAGAAGCAAAACCAAATATCTATGGCCCCTTACAAACAAACAACTTATATCATACACATAAAGATATTTCAGATAGTATAGAAGAATATAACATATTGTCTGAGCCTAAGCTGCCTAAATTTGATTGTCCAGATGGGCAGTCTTCCATAGAATTTTTAAAAGTTTTATGCAGAGACGCTTTTTATGAAAAAGTAGACCCAAAATATAAAAACAAGTATATTGAGCGAGCAAAATACGAGCTGGGAGTTTTTGAGGAAACAGGATTGGCAGATTACTTCTTAGTCTTATGGGATGTTATTCGATATGCAGAACAAGATCAAGGGCAGTTATTAGGGCCTGCTAGAGGCAGTTCTGCTGGCTGCTTAATATCTTATTTGCTTGATATTACTAAAATTGACCCAATCAAGTACGATCTTATCTTTTCTAGGTTTTACAACGAAGGTAGAAAAGGGTCTATGCCGGATATTGATGTTGACCTTCCAAAAAGAGGTAGAGAAGATGTTATTAATTATACAGTAAATAAGTATGGGGAAGATAGAGTAGCACAAATAGCCACCTACCAGACTTTTATGGGCCGTGCTGCTCTTAAAGAGATTCTTAGAGCAGAAGATAACATGACCTACGGAGAAATGAATGATATTACAAACTCAATAGAAGATAAAGCTAAAATTGCTGATGAGCTACAGCAAATGAAAGAAGAAGGTAGAGAGCCTTCTGTGATTTTATGGGCGCTAGAAAATAAATCTAAAAACCTATTAGAATGGGTTTCATTAGAAGAGGACGGTTCTCTAACAGGAGATTTAGCAAATCAGTTTGAAATGGCTATTGCGCTAGAAGGTGTAAAATCTGCTCAATCTAAGCACGCTGCTGGCATAGTGATTTCTCAAGATCCTTTATATCAAAGCGCCCCAGTATTATATGATACTACTACTAAAAAGCAAATAGTAGGACTGGAATATGAGGACGCAGAAGCGATGGGCCTAATTAAATATGACTTTTTAGGCTTGTCAACTTTAGACAGATTAGAAGATATAAATAAGGTATAAATATGAAAAACGCTAACTATTACATGGTATTTGACTTTGAGACCCTAGGCACAAATCCTCATGTGCATGAAATTGTGCAAATTGGATCAGTAATGCTCCATCCAAGAACTCTAGAGATTACTAAAGGCTCTGAGTTTTGTAGCTGGGTAAAGCCAGATAGTTTTGATGGATCATTTAAAGAAAAAAATCTTGATGTTTTAAATTGGCATGCGAAAAATTTTGAAACAACTGTTGATGACATTTATAATAGAATAGAAAATGCGCCGTCTGAAAAACATGTTTGGGACAGTTGGGTATCTTATATGAAAGAATACTATGTTGCCGGCAAGCCAAAAAGATCAAGTAATGCCCCAATTTTAGCTGGGTTTAATATATTTAATTTTGACAAGATTATTTTTGACAGATTAGCTATAAAATATAAAAACGTAGATAAGCATGGAAGCCCAAATATCTATCAGAGTAGAGATACTATTGATGTAATGAAAATAGCATATTTATGGAATGAGTCTAATATAGATATGCCTAATCTTAAAGCAGATACAGTAAGACAAAAATGCAAAATAGAACCGTCTGGCAATGCTCACGACGCACTATACGATGCAATTGATACGGCTGAGATGCTTTCTAGATACTTAAGAATGCATAGAAATGTAGCTGCAACTAGATGGGGGCAAAGGCAATACAAATGATTGTTATTAATTTATTTGGATCTCCAGGAGTAGGTAAATCAACATTTGCCGCATTTCTTTTTCAACATATGAAGAAAAAAGATTACTCTGTAGAATATGTAAGCGAATTTGCAAAAGATATGGTCTACGAGCATTCTTCAAAAGCTTTTGCTTGCCAACCATATATATTTGGTCAACAATTATTTAGACTAACCAGATTACAAGATGAAGTTGATTTTGCTATATGCGATAGTCCTATATTGCTATCTAACATATATAATCCAGAACCTTCATATGCAAAAAGTTTCTTAGAATTTTCTATCGATGTTCATAATAATCTAAAAAATATAAACTTTTTACTATCTCCACCAGAGGTAGATAAATATGATGAATCAGGCAGACTACATTCTGCTCAAGAATCTTTAAAAATACATGATAGAATCAAAGATATGTTAGTAAATTCTAATATACCTTTTTTACAAATCAGACACAGATTTATATCAAGTAACGACTTAGTGGATATTATAGAAAATGAACAATCAAAACTTCGACCCTAGAATTGGTTCTCTTGATCTTGAGGATAGCCAAACTTGGGATACTATATGTGATGGTAATGTTATAGGCTGCTTTCAAATTGAAAGTCGCCTAGGTAAAAAAATAGTAAAACAAGCTGCGCCTCGAAATATTTTTGAACTAGCAAATGTTATTACTATAATTAGACCATCTTGCTTGGAGGCTAAGCTAGAAGATGGAAAGTCTATTACAGATCACTATATAGCAAGGAAACAAAACAGGGAGCCAGTTAGATATTTTCATGACGCGCTCAAGCCTATTTTAGAAAAAACGTATGGTTTGTTATTAACCCAGGAGCAAACTATTCGTATTGGTACTGAGCTAGCTGGTATGTCTGATGCAGAAGCCGATAAATACCTAAGAAAGGGTATTGGTAAGAAAATTCCAGAAGTTATTGCTGAAGCTAGAAAGGTCTTTATTGAAGGTGCCAAAAAGAAGGGAGTTCTAACAGAAGACGAAGCTCAGGAAATTTTTGGATGGATTGAAAAGGGAGCAAGGTATGGATTTAACCAATGTTTAAGTCCAGAAAGTATAGTGACTACTCCAGAAGGAGAAAAACCCCTTAAGGATATTGTAGTAGGAGATATGGTACTTTCTCCAACAGATGATTATAGTGATGAAGAATTTGTAGAAGTTATAGATACTATAGATCAAGGAATGCAAGATCTTTTTGAAATTGAACTAGAAGACGGCCAAAATATACAATGTACAATGAATCACAAATTTTTAGCGTCGGATGGTGTGATCAGAACTTTGGCAGATATCTTAGATAAAGAACTAGATTTACTAATAAGCGTATGACACTGTATGAGCTAGTTTTAATCAAAAATTAGATTTTGGGAATACGATATACACAACAATATGGAAGGTGTAATATGCAGATTGCAAAAATTACTAAAATTACGCCAATAGGCAAACACAAGTCTATGGATATAACAATAAACAATAAACATCATTTGTTTTTTGCTAATGGAATAGCTACATCTAATTCTCACGCCGTATCATATGCTATGACAACGTATTCTACAGCATATGCAAAAACACACTTTTCACACAGGTTCTATAGATCTTATTTGAGTCACGCGAAAGACAAAATGAAACCTCTCGAAGAGATTGATAGACTTGTCTCTGATGCTAAGCAAAATGATATTTATGTGTGCTGCCCAGATCTGTGCTTAAAAAACAAAGATTTTGAAATACATGATCACTATATATATTTTGGAATAGGCAATATTAAGGGCATCGGTGAGAAAGTTGCCGACAAGATAATTGAGCTGATTCCAGAAGATATTTGTAGCATGTCTTGGACGGCTATACTATTCGACTTTCTACTGAAACTAAACAAAAGTGCTGCTAAAGCCATCATATCTACCGGCGGGCTCGACTTTACTAAAGTTTCTCGGAAAAAAATGCTATATCAGCACGATTGTTGTTTAAAATTAAAGCCTAGAGAAGTAGAATATATAAGATCGATAGAAGATTATTCTTCCTCCTCCGTGGAGGAATTGGTTCTTCATTTAAGTTCATGCCAAACAGGAAAAGGTAAGCCAGTTTCAAATAGCAGACGGCTCAATTCTGTTAAAAGTATATCACATATTCTCAACTCCCCTCCATTCGATCTAGGTGATAAAGTAGAAGAAATTGTAGCATGGGAAGGTTCCTTATTAGGAACTAATATAACCTGTTCTAGATTTGACACTATTAATAAAAATGGCCATGAAACAGACTGTGGAGACTTTGATCAAAAGTATAAAAATGTTCACACAGTTCTAGGTCAAGTTAAACGAATTAAAAATGTTTTGACTAAAAATGGCGAAGAGATGGCATTTTGTTCTTTATCTGACGACTCAGGAGAAATAGAAAATGTAGTAATCTTTCCTAAGGTATGGGATCAATATGGCCCTATACTCTCTCATTTAGAAATACTAAGATTTATTGGTATAAAGAAAGAAGATAGTTTTATTATTAACAAGGTAGAGGAAATTCACTGAGGTAAAAAATGAATAACGTAGTACTAGATGGCACTCTGTTTAAGGACCCTGAAATTAGACCAGTTCAAAAGACTAAGGTCGCTAATTTTGCTATCTTAAACGAAACGGGTAATAAGACCTACTTGATAGGTTGTGAAGCGTGGGGAGAAGTAGCCAATGAGGTTCAAAAGTTTAGTAAGGGAGATCACCTTGCGGTTCAAGGTATTCTTACCCAAAACTCATGGGAAGATAAGGATGGCGCTAGAAAGTCAATTATTCGTATTCGAGTAAATGGACTATCTGTTCATAAGGTCACTCCTGTATCAGAAGAGCCTATCACTCCACAAAATAGTGAGCCGGCATCAGTTGGCTCTGATTCTGAAATCCCCTTCTAAGGTAACTTTAAATGACGCCAGAGCAAGCTGTTGAAAAATATAGTCAGTTAGTATACAAGATGGCGCATAAGGTTAATAAGTCCAACAACCATAGATACCAGCTTGATGATCTATATCAGGCTGGTATTCTTGGTCTACTAAAGGCATGTAATACATATGACGCTAAAAAGAATGCTCAATTGATAACTTGGATTTATAGGCCCGTTTTATGGTCTATATTACAGTTTATTCAAAAAGAAAAAAGACAGCTACATTATATAGATGTAGATGTTAATATCATGGGGAAGCCTTGCAATAACCAAAACTTAATAGAGCTATTAGATGGATTTTCCGAAGAAGAGCAAAATATAATTTACAGAAGCTTTATTGATGATGAGAGCGCACATTCATTATCTCTTTCATTAGACATGTCTTATCCAAAAACACAAAAAACTATTAATAATCTGATGGAAAGGTTAAAAATAAGATATGGCAGTCCTTAAGCCTAAAAAAAGAAAGATACTTTTTGTATCAGAGGCTTCTTTTGCCAATACTGGTTTCGCAACTATATATAAAAACTTAATATCTAGATTGCATAAAAACCCCAAATTTCGTATCGCTGAATTTGCAACGGATACTTTTGTAAATGATCCTAGAGCTAAAGATATTACTTGGAGATTTTATGCTAATGCCGTTGATAAGAATGACCCAAGGTATAAAGAATATACTTCTCACGAGGCTAACAAATTTGGAAGATGGAGATTTGAAAAGGTTCTAATTGACTTCGAGCCAGATATTGTAGTAGATCTTAGAGATCCTCCGTTTTTTCAATTTGAATCTATGTCGCCGTTAAGAGATTACTTTCACTGGTGCATAGGTCCAACTGTTGATTCTGCTCCTCAGCCAGGAGAATGGGTGGATATGTTTTTAGGGGCTGATTCAGTAATGCCATATACCAATTATGGATTTAATACATTACAAAAAGAAAACCCCAATATTAAGCTATATAAAGGATATGGCCCCGGCATAGATCTTCAAACTTTCAGACCTAAAGACAAAGCAGAGTGTAAAAAGAAATTTGGACTAAATCCCGATATTAAAATTCTAGGATATGTCTCTAGAAATCAAGCTAGAAAGCTAATGTCGGAGCTTCTTAGGTCATTTCGAGGAGTTCTAGATAAGTTAGGAAGAGACGACGTTTATTTGCATCTTCATACAGCATATCCAGACCTAAAGCCTTGGAACTTATCTAAGCTTCTTATAGAGCAAAAACTATACAATAAAGTATTTTTTACATACTACTGCGTTCATTGTCAACATACACAAATGTCATTGTGGCATGGCGGACTATCTTGCTGCGGTAAATGCGGAAAACATAAATCCTTACATCCTAGAACAAGCGTTGGATGCTCACAGGAAGTTATGTCAGATATATTTAATATGTATGACGCTTATGTTCAGTATTCTAATTGTGAGGGATTAGGAGTTGGGACATTAGAAGCCGCTGCATGTGGGATACCATTTGCCGCTGTTAACTATTCTGCTATGGCAGATTTAAACAAAAATCTAAATGGTAATCCTATTCCATATTCTCTAGCTAGAGATATTAATGTAGATGCAGAAAGAGCTGTTCCAGATATTGATCAATCTGTTGAAATTTTATCAAACCTATTAGGCCAAGATAAAGAAGCTTTACAAAAACAAGGCATGGCTACTAGAAAGCTAGCGGAAAAACACTATAACTGGGATAATATTGCAGATAAGTGGTCTGAGTTCTTGTCTAATGTAGAGCTTATAGGGCTTCAAGGAAAATGGGGCAAGCAGCGCTTTGTTAATAAACCACCTAGAATAGATAATGGCCCCTTAGATAAGATTTACAATGGCTTAATCGCAGCCGGCAGGCCAGATCTAATTAATACCTATTTTTTCTATGATCTTAATGAAAGATATAGAATCTATGAATCTGGATTACAACAAATGGGCATTTCAGGACCTCAAGTTAATCAAGTTGTAAATAATATAGCGAACGATAAAAAGCAGTGTGTTAATGCTTTAAATGGAACGATTGATGTACAGTCTGAAGATTATATTAGATATGCAGACATAAAGGAAATTTCAAACCTATGAATATACTATTAATTGGGCCGGTTTATACTGAGTCGTCTTGGGGTCGCGCCTGTAGGTCTTATATTAAGGCTATTCAGACTTTTACCAATAATATTACAGTTAGAAATCTGTATATGGGCGGTGGAACAATTGAACGTAGTCCCGAGTTAGCTCAGTTAGAAAAAAATCAATTTGAACAATATGATGTATTGATTCAGATGTGTTTACCAAGCCTATTTACACAAGATAAGAGAATACCTAAAAATATTGGAATTTTCTTTAGTGAGTGTGAGCATGCGCGAAGTAGCTGTATTTATCCTAAAGCTTCATTGATGGATTTATGTTTAGTTCCATCAAAACGAGAAGCTATTCATCTTATCGATAACGGCGTAGTAGCTCAAAATATTGGAATACCAGTCGATCCAGATGTTTATAGCAAAGACTATCCAGTTTTAGATAAAAATATTAAAGCTAATCCTGCAACGTATACGTTTTATACTATTGCAGATCATTCTACTAGAAAGAATTTAGCTTCAATTCTTTATTCTTATATGTCTGCATTCACTAGCGCTGATAATGTGAGCTTAGTAATAAAGACAAACCATAATATTGATGAGCTAATATCAAATACTTGGAAACAAGTAAGATCATACCCACCTGATTTAGTGCCGCGCATACAGACTATTACTAATCGTATTTCTGACGATGAAATTTACGGACTTCATCAAAGCTGTGATTGCTTTATAAACATGTCATATGGTGAGTCATGGTGCATTCCTGCGTTAGACGCCAAGCTTTTTGGTAATAAAGTTATTTATACTAGTAAAACCGGGATAGAAGATTTTACTAACTATGAAGATATGTCTATTGATTCTCATAAAGTTAGGTGTAAAGTCATAGATCCCCCTCTTACTAATTATTATACATCTGATGACTATTGGTATGAGCCAAACTTAGACTCGGCTATCAAAGTTATGAAAGCAATGGTTTATAGTAAAGAATCTGCGCCTCAAATCAAAGCTGCCAATCTTAAGAAATATTCCTACGAACAGACAGGGAAGAGAATAAAAGCATGTCTAGAATTATTAAAAGCATAATTGATAACACTTTGCTGCGGCCTGGAGATCCAGTTAAGATTCTGTACTTTGGCTCCGAAAATATTATTGATGAAAATACTAATAATATATGGTACTCAACAGAGCTAGAATCAAATAAGTGTTCTAAGATTTCAATATCAGATATCGAAGAAAACTTGATGTACACCTTTAATCTAGTTCTCTCATTAGAACCTCTCAAGCATATACAGACATCTACCAAGATTGCCGACACGTTTAATATACCTTTGGTACTGTATCATGATAGAGAATCAGAAATATCTTCAGACAAACTTGTTCAGCTATCTTTTGATTTGCAAAAATATACCAATATCGTCATAAATAAAGAAATAGCCAATCATTACTATCTTTATAACAGTATTATCAAAACTCACAATAATTGGGATAATCAGATAAATGAAATACTCTTTAACAACTAAACATATCAAATTCTGTAGTCCTGACTACAATCATATTACTCTAGAAGAGCTAAACGACATAGAATCTATCTCAGAATTATATTTGGGAGATGTTCTATGGAAAGTACCAAACCCTGTAAAGTTTTTAACAAACGACGTTGTGCCCAAACTTACTAACGGCGCCACTATTCACGTTGAGAGCTTTGACATCTATGAGCTTGCATCATCAGTATTATATGGCAGCGTTAAAACCAACAAACTGTCTAAGATATTATATGAGAGCGATTATGTACGGGTTCTTTCTAGAGAAGATGTTATTGGCATTGCAGAAAAATCTGGGTTCTTAACAGTTAAACAAGATATCGATAATATTAAATATCTACTCACCTTCATTAAATTAGATTAAAAATGAAAGTATATACAAATTGCTCGACATGCTCATTTATGAAAGATAATTCTTGTGAGCTTGGCCTATGGGAGTCAAGTGGTTTTAAAGATTTTATTCATAAAAATGAAGAGCTTGACGAAATGCATATTGATAGTAGGATATGTCCCTATCATAGAATAGAAACTTGGTCTTTTAATAAAGATAGCCCAATAGACGAAGTAAAGAAAGAAGTATACCTTAAATATGCGCTTATCTATTGTATTAATAATACAGACACTTTAGAAAGGCACTTATCTTCTATTCAAAAAATAATGGAGTCTGATTATAAACCTCAATCAATATATATAATTGATAGCCAAACCACCAATAATCAGAACTTTGATCGGACTAAAGAGTTTTTGCAAAACTTAAATATTTCATTTAGGATAAAGAAAACTTTGACAGAGGCGGATGAGTCACACTTTGTTGACGAATTTGTTATGACATCCAAAGTAAAAGAGTTTTTCTATGTCTGTATTAGGAACAATGACTTCAATATCGATTTTCTAAAAGGGCTCGACAATATTATTAACGGCGATATGGAACAGGTTATGTTTGCTGGTAATGAAGATTACTACTTCGTACCTATGCAAATTCATCAGCTGACCAAATCACATTTTCAACAATATTTAGAGTCGAAAGGCTTACATTCAAAAGTATATGAATACGACAAAGTTTGTAATTCTTAATGCTGGCGAAGGCCATAGAACAAAATCTTATGGTCCCAAGTGTTTATTTGAATTAGCGAATAAAGATACTATCTTGGAGCGCCAGATTAAGAATATAAAAAGAGCTTTTACTGAAGCTGATATATATTATATTCTTGGATTTGAATCGCACAAAGTCCTAAAAAAGAATAAAGATAAGATTGATAAGTCTAACCATATTATCACAGACTATCAAAATACCAATCAAACCAAAGCTATTTATGATTCAATCATTCGCTTTAATATAGAAGATTGTTTCATTGTATTTGGTGATATTGTATTTGATGAAAAACACTTCCCACAAAAACCCACGACAACAACTTTATATACCAGCCAAAATCACGTTAAGAATAAGATAGGTATTAACTCAAATAATGGCGAGGCTTCTTATATGATGTGGGGCCTTAAAAATACTTGGTCTGAAATTTGCTATCTCAACAAAGACATGATAAACTTTATAAGAAATGAAGTAAAATCAAATTCTTTTTGGAATAGGGCTTATCTGATTGAAATTATCAACTATGCAATCGACTGTGGGCATAGTGTTGATGTAGAGCCTTTCGGATCTGAAATTATAGATATAGATAAATTAAATGACTTAGAGGTAGCAAATGCAAAATTTAATATTGGTAAAATACGAAATTAAACAAGAAGAATGCTCAGCATTAATAAGTATTTTTGAAGAGCTTAAAGACGAGTTCAATGTGGCATTAATGCTGCTTCAAAGGACAGAAGATTTTCATATTCACTTTTTACCTATTTTTAATGGTACGGATGTGCAGGAATTTGATGAAGTCGGGGTTGCATTAGATATAGAATCATCTGAGTTATTACAGAGATCTCCAGCTAAGCATAAATTTTACTACCCTCTTCAACAAGAGTTGGGCGATACAACTATACCAAAAATTAACAATATTCAAGAGGTAATTGACAATGTCAAAGCCAGTGCCTAATTTAGAGGAAAAAGTAAGGATGTATTTCGAAGAGAAAAAAAGCCTCTCAGAAATAGCCTTAGTTTTTGACACTAATCCTAAACAGATAGGGCGTGAGCTAAAGAGGGCAGGATATACCCTTAGGAGCCGCTCAGACGCCCAGAGACAGCGCCTAAATTCTGGTAAGGCAGAACACCCGACCAAGGGAAAGAATCTATCAGAATCGACCAAGAGGCGTATTTCAGACTCTCTACACGAGTCCTGGGAAGGATTATCAGAAGAAGAGAGAAATAGAAGAAAAGATGTAGCTAGAGAAATATTCAATAATAGGCCAGATAAAGACGAAGTTATCCAGGCTGGTTTTAAGGCTATTAATAAAGCTGCAAAAGAAGGTTCTATTTTTGAGAAATATTTGGCAGATTTGCTTAATGAAAAGGGATATTATGTCTTAATTCATCAAAAGCATGATATAGAAGACTCTAAAATGCACCTGGATATTCTCTTGCCAAAAGAATCAATTGCAATAGAAGTGGACGGCCCATCTCATTATGCAGATGTATGGGGAAAGGAGAGTTTAGAAAAATCACAAGAGAGAGACGCTAAAAAGAATGGGTTATTGATAGCTGGTGGTTATTCTGTTATCAGGGTAAAGCAGCCGAGTTCCATATCTCAGTTCTTTTTAAGAGACGCTGGTCAAAGAGTTTTAGAAGCTCTTGAAAAAATTAACAGTAACAAATCACCGGAGATCATTTCGATATGACTACACCTAAGAAAAGAACTAGAAAAAAGGTAGTTCCTAAGACTAAAGAAGTAGAAGCTAACGATGATTTTGAAGTATCAAATTCTGACGAGGATAAAATGGCCGCTGATATGAGCCCCCCAAATATTACTGATCCTGGGTGGACACAATATGTTTTAGATCATCTTGTTGATGATGAAATGTTTGAAGGTAATCCTAAGGGGGACGGACTTAGAAGATTAGTTGAAAAGTTTATTGGGCCAATTGTAGCTATGGAAACAGACCTAAAAACTTTCCCAACTGGTAGGTCAGATGAAAACAGTGCTACTGCTGTTTGTAGAATTACTATCCAACGGCCGGGAAGTAATGTTCCTATCGTAGTAAGTCAAGTTGCTGATGCCACTTTAGAGAGCTGTCCTTACCCCTTTAGTAAGTTCTTATCTGCTATTGCAGAGACTAGAGCTTTGGGCAGGTGCTATAGAGCTGCTCTAAGACTTAAGAACGTAGTAACTTCTGATGAATTAGCTGGTGAAAAGGTTCTACAGAATACAGATAGAATTCAAGATAGCGCCCTCAAGATTATTGAGAAAAAGTGCAAAGATCTTGATCTTAATGTTCAAAAGGTATTCTGGGAAGGAATTGATAAGGACAACAAGCCAGCGGCTAAAGATTACAGCGAAGAAGATGGCGTCCAAGTCTTAGATAAAATCCACTCGCTGCAAAAGAAGCTTGAAACTAAGGATAATGCAAAAGTGCCAGAGGCCATCAAAGGCTATGACGGCGAATGGCGATCTTACTTTTAAGCTACTTTTTCTTTTTATCTTTACACCCACAGGGCCGTTTGGATTTACTTCCAGCGGCCTGAACGGTGTTTCTCATTTCGCTATTAGAAACCTCATTTGACTCATCTATTCTTGCCGCTTCATAATCTTGCGCTGTTAAATCTTCATCTTTAATTTCCTGCACGTCTTCAGATTGAGTCCAATATTTATTTTCATGCGGGCATTCTGTCGTAGCCCATGCAATTTTATTTAAAGTTCTTCTGCTGGGATGTAAAAAACACCCACACAGACCGCAAGAACTAATTTCAAAATGGCCACAATTAGACTTAGAGCATATCTGATAAATCTCTTTCATCTCTTCTGTGGTTCTATATCTCTTGCCACCTTTAATCCACTTGGCACGCTCTTTCAAATACTCTTTTATTTGTTCGACCTTCTTAGCCATTGTTATTCTCCATTTAATTCTGCGTTGATTTCTTCAATAGTGGGTAGCGGATCATCAGCTATAGCAGTATATACAACTTTAGACGCTATGTCTTGTACTATAGATGGTACTGGTAGGCCAAAACCGGATATCAATCTGTTTACTAACATATAATTAGAGGATGTTAATGAGGCTATCGGCCCTTTACCTGTTGCGCCCTGTGAGGTAGAATGATTTAAGTCTCGGCTAATAGCATCTTCGTCGCCTAATTCTAGCCCGCCATTAAAACTGCCCGTATCTACTATTGCGGCTGCTTTGTTAGTCCAGTTGGTGTCAAAGTATACTTTGCCAGAAGCACTCCAAAAACCACTTTGCCCTATAACACTCCCACTAATAATATTCCTTTCATAAGGATGTCGAGGCCCCACTCTAAAAATATTATTAAGATAGTTTCGTCTTGTTAGTGGATTAATATAAGTTGGATCTGCTGTTAGAGCATCAAAGAATAATTGGTTATCTGGAGTAAGAGTTATGTCTCCATTTTCTATTGATCCTAAATTAGCAAAGTGCGCAGCTTCAAAATTAATATCATTATGTACAGTCGCATTAATATGACGATATGTTGGCGCGTCTCTTTTATATCCAATATCAGGAGCTAGACTATATGGCTCTGCATGAGGGACTCTAGTTAATCCATCTGTACTAAATACCCAACTAGGAAACCAAGAATTTCTAGTAGAAGTATCAAAGTTTCTGTCATGCGGCCATAATTTAAGATATCTTTGATCTGTAGGCGTAATAACGTTGTCTACTTCTAATTCTTCGCCCTCCCAGGAGGCCATCTCTATAAAACCTTCAAAACCATTAACATGGAGTCTGCCACTTGACATAGGAGTTATTGAAAAATCTCTATAATCCATATTTCCATAATAAGGAGCAGATGAAGAGTTGGTTTGTCTTTCTATACCATTCCAATCATTAACAAGACTCCCTGCCGAAGCAGCAAAAGGCAAAAATCTATAAAGAGTTGAATTATCTGGTGGGTCTATACATCCAGCCGCACTTACCCCTATAATTGGATAGTAATCTGAAGCTATAACTCTCCAATCAAATCCGAAGATTTCTGGGCGCGCTTTTGTTTCTTGTTTTGCTACAAATTTTGGACTCCCTAAATATACGTCTCCATTTAAGTCCGCCGTTATATATGTTGGAATATTTGCAGAGCCTACAAAGCTAGGAGGGTTCCAATATCCATCTAGTTCTTGATCTCCAAATAAATCCTCTGCTAGTGGATGATCTTCTAAATCAGCAACGGCAGTAGTACAACCAGTTTGATCTTGTGTCCCTGGTTCAGGCTCATAGCATGCGCTGTTATCCTCGCTGTATTTAAATAACTTACCTTCTTCTTCTGTTCTAGCGGAATCATATATATAGCATTCAACAGCATATTGAATATAGCCATCAGTAGGCTGAATTGTACCTGGACTAAAATCACAGTCTTCGTCTTCTCCAACTCCTCTTTCAAAAACACCAGACCTATAAAAAATGGCCAGCTCTCTCATGCCGTCATTTGTATAAACTCTATTATAACATAGGCATCTAAAATATGGTGAGTTTAAAATAGTTCCGTCGTCTATAACGTTTTCTACTTCTTCTTCTAAAAGAACGCCCCTACGTCTTTTGTCTGCAAACTCTGGTGGTAGATTAAAAGCGGCCTCATCTAAAACTTCTTCATTAGTCCATCGCCCAGTAACCCATTTGTTATCAGATGGCCTTCTTGCAATGACCCAAGGCCCCGCCTCATCATCGTGTACATCTCTAGGCCCTCTTACTACCCAATATTCAGAAGTGTCATAAGATGGCTGAACCCAAAACCTTTTAATATCAAATGAGGGCTCGCCTTCTAATCTATAAATACGATCTACCATTATACCATCATTAGTATTAGGAGCATCATCATATTCTGTTTTAACTATACTATTATTCCCAATAGAAATATTGTTTCTACCAAAAAACTCTGGCACTACAGGGTCTGATGTCCATTTAGCATCTGCAACATACCAATGACTAGAAAAGGCTAATCCTTGACTAAGTACTTCTATTTCTTGAGTTACTGGATCAATTTGAAGCCAATAATGTAGTAATTCTCCGCTTCCCTCTGTCATAAACTCATCATAAGTGTCTAAAAATAGACCTCCGAAGAGCCTGCATAATACATTAATTTTATTTTGTTTGCCATTCGCATAAGATGCGGCTATTATATTAATAATATGTGTAGTTTTAGATCTTTGTTCTACACTTCCTCCAACTATGCCCCTAACGCTACTAAGAATTAGTTCAGAAGGAGTAGTAATGGTAGGAGGATCTACGCCAGGAATAATATAATTTCCAAAGTTATCCGGTTCTTGTTGTAAGATAAAATTAACTGTAGGGGAATTAGGGAGTTCTACTCTCCAATCGGGATTAAAATCTTCTACTGCTTGATAGGGAGCGCGCCTAATAGACGCTATTGGGCTTGGAATTTTTAGTCCAGGTGTTTTACTTATATAAAAACGTTCCTTTGCATCATCAGGAGTATTATCAGTAGTTGGATATGGATCGTCTACACCAAGGTTTGGATTATAGAAAGTCGCATAAGGATTAAGATAAAATCCTTGAAGATCACTTTTATTAAAAAGATTTTTTTGTGGAGTAGTGCCAAAAATTTCACCAGCAAACTCTATAGGATTATGTATTGATGTACAGCTACTGCAAAGATGATCCGTACCAGAAAAGTCACTCATTACGCCCATTATAATCTCCTAATTAAATTTAATATCCCTGCTAATCCAAGAACTTCCGTCCCATAACATTCTTAGAGTATCATCAATATTCCCAGATAAGGATACATTGCTAATTGGAGATGTTGGGCTCGCCGGGTCAATTCCTGTAGTTGGATTTTGAATAGTAATAGTATTTGTGTCAAAAGAAATGTCGGCGTCTGTAGAAATAAAATCTGTATCTATAGTGGCTCTAGCAGTAATTTCTTCATTCGCCCTATCTGTCAAGTGTTTACTGAGTAAAATAGGACATTTACCAATGTCGTCTAAGACGCTAAAGGTAGGACTAATATCTAATCTAAGGCCCGTTCTACCATACCTTCTAACAATACTATCTTCACCACCTTCTTCTGGGTCAATTAAAATAGTAAGATGATCAGACGTGCCACCAGGAATGTCATCTGTATCTAAATTAGTCAGATATGTCTGAATTGTATGATAGCCATTTGTTAATGCCGTAGATGGCGTTCCCGTTGTTGTAGGATTAGCAACAGCATCAAAGTTATTGGCATTAAATACTTCGTCTGTAGTTACTACTTCACCATCAATAATAAGAGCAGGCTGTGGTCCTAATACGCTTCCTGGTACTGGCGATGTAATGACAAATGAAGGTGTGGTTCCGCTCGTAATATTATCTGTGCTAATACCAGTATCACTATCTTCAGTCATATCTACTTTAATAGGCTGGCCAGGATTAGACGCTCCCCCGTCTGCTACAGAACCCCCACTAGAAGCATCATCATTCCAAATAACAGCAATAGAAACCGGCGCTTGTGCAATTCCATTTATATCTGTCTCAACAGCAGTTATTTTAATAACGCCAGCATTAAATACTGACACAAAAGTCTGAGGCTCTGACTCCCATCTGCCACTATCTGATACGGTAACTACCGGATTTCTAACTGTAGAGCCATCTGTGATTGTTACAGCTACAGTAGACCTACTGTCTACCCCTCCTCCTCTTACGGTGGCCGCAGGATTATTAACAGTAAATAGATTACTTAATCCTCCAAATACTGGACTATCTATAGTCAATCCAGGAGAGCCGGCAGTAGTAGTGTCACAGCAATCGGCATCATTTAATAATAATGATACTCCTTCTCTAGGTATTAAGTTAACAAAATCGTCTTGATCATTGACAGACATTGTTCCATTACTATATGAAACAGGAAGACATCTAACTGTTCCTGGCGAAACTGTCATATCGTCATCCCAGACATATCCATTTAAATTGTCTACTAATAAAACAACTTGTCCAGCAGTTCCATCTCCTCCTCCTCCGCCTCCTGAGGCTGGCACTGTCCACACTCCGCGTTGATGATCAAAACGTAAATCTATTGGAGCAGAAGGCCACGTATCCGGCTGTCGTAACCAACCATCTAAAAACTTATTACTGCCACTAGGAGTAAAAATACCAGACCGAGCATTTCCTGTTGTATCAATTTCGTTGGGGACTGGCTTACCATCTAAGTCATATCCCCAGCCATGCATCCATAATGGACCTCTTAAAGCAAAAAATCTATAATCATTAGAGTAGTCGGAGCATAATTTGTTATTTTTAACATTACTATGCATTACAAGGCTTAAAGAATTACCGTTTCCTGTCCCTGTAAAATCATTGTAGGTATTTCTTGCTACTATTTCTATATCATGTCCTAGTCCTGTACTAGCGTTTGACGCATTTAAACTAGCAAGGTCAGAAAATGCATATCCTGTAGGATTACTTAAAAATACTAAGTACTTATTTGTAATAGTATTGTCTTCGCCGCTTGTGGTGTTGTAAGTTTCTTGGGATAAAGCCTGTGCCATTCTAGGCAAACCACCATCTCCACTTAAAGAAACAGGACGAAAAAGGCCATCCATTGACATAATAGCTTTATTATCATATCCATTATTAATTAGCTCATTAGACGCTGACATAATGGACTTACTAGCAACCAAAGACCTTTTTGCTGTTGGTGCTACGGAACTATCTGTTTCAGATGGTAATCCTGTTACGCTAAAATCAGCGAGTTCGCCTACTAATAATGCTGAAGGCGGATTCATTTTTTCTTGGTCTTGCGTAAATTGTGCAGCGGACCCTTTTTTCTTGTCGTCTTTAGAGCTAGAATCTGAGGTAGATACTCCGCCCAAAGATTTTAGCCTCTTAACATTTGCATTCTGAATGTTATCTATTGTTGTTTGTAGCCTTTGCTGAGACTGTATCTTATTTAGTCTTTTAAGTCTATCACTAAGTTGATTAGCATTATATTTACTTAATGTACCAAACTTAGGAGAATATGTTCTAAAATTATAAGTAGTTCTAATTCCTTCTGTGCCCACTTGCACATCAATACCAGTAACATTAGGGCCAAAAGTACCATTCCATATGCCATAAGCTATAAATGGTACGTCAAATACTAAATTACTGCCATTAATTGTTGCATTAATAGTAGTCAGATCAGCGCTTCTATTTTCATATAGATTTTCTAATGACTGATAAAATTTGTTATTAAGACCTTGTAATGAAGCTAGCTCTGATCCTAATGGAACATTTGGATATCCATCAACAACAATACTTCCATTTTCTACTACATTCATTCCTCCCACACTATCATTAGCCCTGGCTTGTGCTACTGTGTTCATATTAACATAGCTACCATATGTCCACGGTACTAATGTTTCATCTTTTTCTATATTTACTCTTCCTGGCGGGCCAGCCTCTATAATATTACTTGGTTTCCAAGGCCCATATGTATTTTCTCGTGATACAAAACCAACGGCGACAGAATCAGGCTCTATTAAAGTATCTATATTTGAAAATCTAGCTATTTCTTTTTCTACTCCACTAGCTGGAGAAGTATTAAATGCAAGATTAATTGATGCCGTCGCCGCCTTTTGACTAAGCGCATCATCTACCGGCGTAATAACATCATTTAAATCAGGTAAGTTTACAATAATTCTAGGGCTTACAGCATTATTAGCATCTAAGAAAACAAGCTCTTCTTCTGCTTGTATTTCTGTATAAAGAATTCCAGACGGCAGCATTTCATCCTCAGATAAATCTGTAAAGAAATACTTACCGCCAATACCATCTACATTTAAGCCAGAATTATATGAATAAGCAGCTAATGAATGTATGGTTCCGTCTTCATTTTTGAAAAAGTCAACCGCTCCACCGGGATTATCCAGGCCCAGCACATTAGTATGCTCAGTCCAACCGCCGTCTGAAGGACGATCAGTTGTTACAACTCTGCCATTTTCTATAGTAGCACATGTATAAGGAATCCGTACCATAGCCTGCGATCTACCACGCTGACCTATTCCCGCGAAAAATTCATGTAACTTATATAAATCTTTTGTAGCATCATCAAAAGCATTTCTGACGCTAGCAGTTTCTACGATATCACGAAGTTGAGCTTTTTGTCGTCCTGGATCAGGTAAATCTATAGCCCTGCCAAAAAAAGATTTATAACTCTTAGGAGCAGCAGATTTTAATGTTTCAAATAATGGCTCTGTACTCTGATTCCATTGTAAATGTGTTAGCCACATGTCAAAACCAAGAGTCGCTTCGATAAGGCTTCTTACGCTGACATTAATTGTATCTGGTAGTAATGCCCCAATAGTATTTAATGAGTTTTTAATACCTATTAAATTTATGTCTATTGTATTATCATTTTTGACAACATATATATTCCCAAAATAATCTTGGCCATAATAAGGAACTATTGTGTCTCTAACATAAGCGTTGCCAGGATAATTTGCATCAAAATAATTAGAATCTGGATCAGCTTCTGAAAATGGAATTCCATTATATACTTGATACATACTTCTTTTTTGTCCACCAATAACAAAGTTTGTGGTGGCTTCATTTCGAAGTTCTCTACCATAAGAGCTATCTATTAGTTCAGCAGTACTAAGAGACTCGACATATGTTTGCACAATATCTGTTGGTTTTTGTTCTACTCTAGAAACAGTCCTAAATTTTATGACTTTTAATATTTGTCCATTAAATCTTACTGGGACTAGTTCTACATAATAATCATGCGCTAGATCTTGGCATACTTGACTTATAACAGTCAATATATCTGCTGTGGGCCCAGAAATACGATAATCAGTATTTGCAACTGGTATATCACTAATGTCTAAAACATACTCTGAAATATACTTTGCATATCCAAATAAAGACCCAGCAGGAATATTAATAGAATCTGAAGGTAATAGTCCATAGCCATCTCTTGGCGCTCCAACATAAGCAATTCTATTATACTCAGAAAAATTGTTTATAGCTTCGTTTGGAAAAACTGTAATATTAGATGTAAGCAGCTGTAATGCATCTCTAACTTTAGTCCAAGGCATTCCAGCCTCTGTTAAATCAGCGCCACCGAAACCTTGAGCAATAGAGCCAAATAATGGTCCGTCTGCTTCAAACTGAGTAAAGGTAGTACAACTTTTACCATTTAAATATTCTTGAAAGCCATAAATATTAAAGATGTTAAATCCTTTAACTTCACCAGCATATTGGCCTAATATTAAGCTCGTGCCTTGTAGCAATTCTGTTGGGCTTGCTAATGTTACAGTATATACATTAGTATCGCTTCCAACTTGGATTTTTTGCCAATTTTGTATTAAGCCACAAAACTCAAAATCGCCATATCTGAAATAACACGGCGCTCCAATTTCTGGTGCAGATGATCCATCTTCGCCATATATTTCAAATCCTGGGTCAGCCCCAACTCTGGTTTTTCTAGGATTAGCTGAGTTTAGATCATAGTAAACTCTCTCACCAGTATTACATGTATCTTCAACGATATTCACAGTTAATGTACTTGGCTGTTCATTCCAACCTAATGTACATCTAAAATTTTGTATTGAACATCCTAAAAACAGAGTTTGCTCTATATTAGCATCCGCTGGGCAAGTCATAATCTTTCCTAATAATTTTTAACAAAGCGAAGTAGAGGGAGATGAGTCACAAGTTACAGCTGTCCAAGTTACTGATCTGGTGTATGTTCCTACTTTAGGCTGCCATTCTCTAGTGTCTGATGATTTATAAACTTTATCATAGTTATTGTTTAAGTCTGTTTCAAATAAACATAATAAACTATTTACTTCTGTATCGGGGGCCCCGGTAGTAAGGTTTTCAACAGTACATCCGGCTGATGGAGGCATAACAAGATTAATACTTACCGTTCTAGTAAATTCAGTAACTGTATTAAAAGATTGTAAAATTGGCCCTTGTGACCTGCCCATGATCTGTAATGCTGCAAATACATCTGTGGGATTACTATCTGATACACTTATATCTTCAAATTTTGCTCCGGCTATGCAACTAGACGGCCTGTTATTATAAGTATAACTATATGTTACAATACCTTGGTTGGGCGAGTGTCCTACTGTTTTAGTAAGCGGAGTAATATTAACTGAGCCGTCGTAAATAGAACTATCATTGACTCTTTGGTAGATTGTATTTGTTTTTATACTATTATAATATGCCAGCGCATTATCATATTTAAGTCCTGTAACTTCAAAGTCTGGATTATCATAAGATCTTTCTTCTAATCCTTGTATATTACCTTGAATACTAACAGTATCTAACCCATCTTGTTGATTTTCAGTTACATCAATTGTAAAATCTTCTATAGCTTTTCTAGATATTCCACCACGATCACCTAAGACCATCCAACTTTCTTGAACAGAAAAACTCCCCTCTGATTCATTAGTATTAGACACTCTATAATGATCATATGGAGCCCATGTAATACCAGAAAGATTTAATGAAATTTCACTATTGAATATTTCTTCATCAAAGCCAAGCCTTGTACTGACATAGTCTCTTGCCTGCTTCCATGCTGGCTTTATTAATGAACCAGTTTCTGTTGTTCCAGAATAAACTGACTTACCAACGGCATTAATGTTGTGGGTAAATCGTGCTAAGTATGGATTAGAGTCATCCGTCACCCCTGTTAAAGTGTATGGATTAGATTGGTCTGGCGAAAATTCAACGCCCCAATCTTCACTAAACGAAGAAATAAATGCGGGATGTAATTTTGGATTGTCTTCTCCAAATCCTGTCCCATCGACATCAACAGGATCTTGTTCATACTCTAAAGTAATCGTATATGGGATAGTAAAGACCCAGTTATTATTACTTTGATTAAACTGTAAATCTAATACGCGAGGATATGCTTCTAATAGTAAGTTGTCATCACATTTGATTTGAAACAGTAAGCCGTCACAATTAAAAGCTTCTCTAAGAGCTTGTTTTTTGCTAACAAGAGTTTGAAATCCAACCGTATCATCTAGCGCAGTTAAAGTACCATTTAAGGTCAAAGAAAATGTTGTACCTCGACTTATACCGTCTCCGGTCTTAATATAATTTTTTCTTATAGTAATAAAAGGAACAGGCTCAAATGAATAGCCACCGTAAGTCATAGTTGTAGTGTTGGCCATTATCTAGTCTCCTGAGCACGAATTTCATTATCTATATATTCTCTTAATTTGTTTTCTATACTATTGCCTAATTCAGCTAAAGGCAAGCTAGCTCCAGATAATGAGACTTGAATCGGACTATGGTTAATTTCCATAGTAATATTTTCTGGAATATTAAATTGATCTGTGGCTTCTTGTAATCTTGCAATAGCATTAGTAAATGACTGTTGTACTTGAGCATCAAAAGTTTCAATGCCCGCTTCTAGCAGCGCTATTCTAGCGTTTATAGCATCTTGCTGTACTCCTGCTTGTTGATTAGCTAGTCCCCTAAGTTCAGATTCTCTACCTCCTCCAAGTCCTCTAGCATTTACTCTGTCTAAAACGGCAGCTGTGTCTGCGTCTACATCTCTTGCTAAATTTCTAGTTAGCCCCGCTCTAAATGCGTTCAAACCTTCTGTATCTCCTCTAAGCTCAAAAGCTTGCTCAGTTGACCTTACTCCTCTTCTAAGATCGTCTCTGTTAAAGCCCGCTCTTGCAACGTCATCTAGATCGCCGCCTTGCCTAAGAATACCAAGAGCTTCTCTGCCTCTTGCATTTGCAAGTCTTTGTTCTGGGGTTTGTAGCGCTGCATCTAAGACGCTAGACTGCGCAGCTACTCTTTGTTGTTCAATTCTAGCCAATTCAGATTGTATATCTGCTAAGCCTAAAACATTATCGCTTAATATTCCAAGCGCCTCGTTATTACTGGATAACGCTGAGTTTAAATTAGATAGTTCCACCGATTCACCAGCTGTTACTAGTCCATCCGCATTAATAGCAGCTCTTCTTTGTTCCAATCTTGCAATGTTAGCAACAATGTCCTGAGGATTAGTAATTCCACCTGTTAGTCCGGCAACTTGTCTATTACCTAAAGCTATTGCTCTCTCGGGAGATAGTGATCCTCCTCCTAAGCCGGCTCTAAATCTCTCGAAATCTGCTGATGCTGTATCTGCCTGCTGAAATAGATCAATTCTTTGGTTTAGCAAGGAGGTTCTTTGGTTGGCTGCATTTCTTAATGCGTCTTGCGCTTCAATTAATGCATTTACTGTATTCTCAAAAGCATCATTTACTTGTCCTAGTGTAGGTGCAAGCTCAGCCAATAGACCCGGTAGATCCCCTGTTCTTTCAAATGTTTGAACGTCTTGGTCTGATATCGCCCCTTCAGTATCTAAAGAGTTTCTGATTTCCCTTGTCAATACATCTGGTAAGTCTGATAAAGGACCAGAAGACAATGCAGATAAAATACTATTTCTTAAAGCCTCTCCTCCTCCAGCCCCTAAGTTTCTTTCTCTATTGGCTGCTTCACGTACTGTATTGCCGAGGCCCCTTAAAGGAATATTAGATTGTAAAATGTCAAATATATCATCGGCTAGAGAAACGCCGGTGCCTCTTTCAACGCTTGCAATTGCCCCTGAAATATCTCCAGCAGAAGCCGCTCTTAAGTTAGAAAATGGATTAACAGACGTTCCTGTCACTTCTGCAAAATTACCTGTCGCTCTACTTGCGATACCGCCTAAAATATTTGTACTGACTCCTAACTCGGCAGAAAAAGCACCTAATAGCGCATTAACCCTATCTGTACTATCTGTTAAATTATCAAGCTCTGACCTATAAAGAGAAGCGGCTCTGGCAAGTCTTTGTTGTTGCGCTATTTCTCTTCGGATAATTTCTTCTCTTTGCCTGCTCTGGTCTACCGCTAATGACCTACTACCTCCTCTTTGCACACCAAAATCATCTGATGATGCTACTACTCTTAATTCATCAGTAATTTGATTTTCACGTCCTGATCTAATAAGTTGTTCTATAGCTGTTCTAGCCGCCTGCGCTGCCGGCTCAGCTACCTCCGTTCTTTCTCTTGCATTTCTTTCTATAGCTCTATTAGTAACATCTGCTTCTAGTCTTCCTGTGTCATCAGCAAAAGCTCCGCCTGTTAATATTCTACCTAGGTCTGACCTGCCTAAAAAGATACCTAGCCTTTCAGTAAATGAGCCCTCACGAGATATAAGATTATTTTCTATTTCTGATAAATTTAGCGCTTGATCAGTAACTCCATCTGGTCTACCAAATAAAGTCGCGTCTAATCTTCTAGACTCTCTAATAACTGAACCAAAAATTCCACCGTCTGACAGGCTTTGCGCCTCTCGAAAACTTCCACCAGGGCCAACCTGTTTTAGTACGCCTGCCGCGCCAGTTTGAATATCTTGGAAAGCAGTATCCGTGTCATTTAAAGCTTCTACAAAACCTTCTATCGCGTCTCCCGCCCTATCGAAAGTTAACTGCCTAAATTGTTCTCTACTTTCTTGGATTGCTCTGTTAAGCCCACTAAATAGACCAATAGCAGCTCCAACGGGACCAGCCAAGCCAGCTACTCTACTTAGCCCAGGAACTGCTTTAGCTAGCTGGCCTACAAATTGCCCTGTAGCACCCCCTGTAATAGCCCCTCCAACACCTTGTCCAATAGCTCCACCAACGCCTTCGGTTGGCACAGCCGCTTGAATTGCGCCGCCAGCAGCAAGCAATCCTAACTGACCAGTGTTACTTCCTAAAAATCTAGAAACTCTACCACGCCTTACGAAAGATCTTCTACGTTGTCTAGTCTCCTCAATCTGTCTCCGATCTAGCTCTGCAAGAGTCTCTTCAGAAAGCCCAGCTGTAATACTAGTACCAGCAATTTGCCTACCGCGTAATTGTGCATTAACATCTCTTCTAAACGCTCTAGACGAGCCTCTATTTTGTGTTTCTCTACCGGGTCCAAAAGGAGATAATGCTCCTGCTTCTATAGCGGCTAGATCAGCAGCGGCAACTCCACTTCTGGCTCTTGCATTAATCCTTCTATTTCTTTCTATGCTAGATCGTCTATCAACTCTTTCTCTATCGGCTCTTTCTCTGGTTCTTCTTTGTTCTACAATTTGAGAAATTCGTTCTTGCTCTGCCCTTTCAGCTCTAGTAGCCTCAAAAGACTCTCTAGCTTCTCCTGCAAATTCCGCAGCGCGAGAAGCTTCTGTTCTATTTCCTAATCTAGGGTCTAAATTAAGCCCGCCAGATGAAGTCCCCCCTCCTCTTAATTGTGTTGCATTTGCCTCTTGTCGAGATCTTCTTTCAGAAGCTTGAATAAGTCTATCTAAGCTTCTTTCAAATCTTTTAGTCGCATCTTCTATGTTATCAAAATTACTATTAACATTTTGAACAACTCTTTCTATAGAGTTTTCAGTGGCCCCTAATCTTCTTGCTTGAGTTTCAAATGCGGTAGACACACTCTGAAATCTTGGCGTACCAACGACGCCGCCAGTTTTGAATCTAGGTAAACCGCCTCCTATTAGGCCTCCCTGTTTAAACTTACCTATATTATTTAATCTTTCTACATTACTTAGTCCAAGACTTTCAACAGCGCTTCTTCTAAGAACAAATTCTCCCGGCTCAGCTAAAATAGGAACTTTGTCCCCTGTGCCGCTCCCTGGAACGGGGCCGCCCGTTTGTCTTCTTGTAAATCCCGATGAATTTGTTGAGACTCTTCTTAGGAATGTGGGTAAACTTCGAAGTATAGATGAGCCCGCAGCTAAGCCTCCAAATGTTACTAGTATGGGAATTACTTCATCTAAAGCCTCTCCAATTGTCAAAATAGCTTGTGCTGCTTCATTTGCACCACGAGCTAATAATTGGAATGACGCTGTTTGTTCAATACCTCTTATAAATGCATCAAATTGTTGTCTTGTTTGTTCTAACTGTACTGCGAGATTTTGTTGTGCCAGCGCTGCGTCTGTTGCTGTGCTATTTGCGCCTCGTTGAGCAGTGCTAAGAGCTTGTGTTTGTAATGTTGTTTGTTGCAGTAGTGGAATAGCGCGTGAGATTTGCCGTAGGCCACCAAATCTTTCAACAATTTCGCCTAGTCTAATATCTCTTTCTGGTAGCTGTTGTATTGCTTGGCCAATTCTTTGTATAGCTTCAAATGCTCCAACAAATTGGCCATTAGCATTGGTAAGTTCAACTCCGATCTCCCTAAAAAACTCAATATTTCCAGGTCTCTGTAATCTACCAATAATTGTTCTTAAGCCAGTAGCAATAGTTTCTGAGCTTTCTCGGCTCGTTGCTCTTACTGATGTGAACAAAGCAATAAACTGAGCTAGGGCATCGTTACCTGTAGCCACTCCTTGAGAGGCCTGGGCAAAAACACCACCTGCACGTTGAACAGCTTGAATAATATCGTCAAACTCTACTGCAAACTGACCAGAAACAGCATTGATTTGTCCTAGAGACTCACGAAAATCTTGAGACTGTACCCCAAATTGTCTAGAAATAGCAATAAGACCTTGTACTGCCTGAGCCTGATCATCAATAGTAGGAGCTAAACTAGCCTCTCCCACGGCTCGTAAAGCATCATTGGTTGCGCTGATGCTTAAACCGGCCTGTGAGAATATTCTCGCAGCTTCAACTAAAGAGCTAGCCTCTACCCCGAAAGACACGCCGACATCACGGATAGTATCTCGAACTGATCCCAATCTACTAGGTAAAGTATCCGCTACTTGAGCAACTTTTAATAGCTCTCTTTCAAAATCAATAGCGTCTCGCGTGGCTTGTGTAATCGCTCTTAGAGAGCCAAAAGCAACGCCTGAAGCTAATGTAAATGCTGTAAACCTTCTAAGAGCTATACCTGCTTTATCAGCAAAATCTTCTATATTAGCTGAACCCTGGCTAACAGATCTATTTAAGTTATTTTGACCTCTTATAGCCCCTCTTTGGCTAGTACTTAATTTATCTACACTAGCAGAAGCAGCATCCAAACTTCCAGCAGTTGCTGTTATTTGCCTATTAGCGCCTGAAAAGCCAGCCTCAAGAGAAGAGCCAAACCCCTCTAATCCCCGAGGAATCTGAACATTTTGTAATTGTCTATTAATACTTCTTATAGCTTGAGATGCATTAGCTGAAGTAAGTATTATTTGACCATTGAGATCAAAATCTGCCATAGATTAACTGGTCTCTTCTGCTTCTGGTTCTGATTTATTAATTATGATGTCTTTTCCGTCTTCATCTAAAAATGGCTTTCTTTCAACAGTCTTAATTTCTTCGCCATTTTGATCTACGAAAACCGCCTTTTTATTTTTGCCTTTGCCGATATATTTGATATATCTACCGTCTTCATCTACAAGTCTACCGTCACGATCAGTCAAATGACCTTCTTCGTTAACAAATCTAAACTTGTCGTCGACAAAATTAAATTCTTTTAGGAAGCGTTTTTCAGGCGTATCATCTAAATCAGGTAAACCATAAAGGACTTCTGAACATTTTTGAGATATCTTAATGACATCAAAATGTCCCTTTTTATTTAAAAATTCATCCATATTCTTAAAATATAATCTGTTCTTCCTATTATCATTATACACCGCACAGTGAGCAACATAGTAATCAAATTCTTTTTGCCTGGCTTTTGCCTCGGCAGTATTGCTCAAATGCTCTATTTTTTGCTGTAAAAGCTGAGAAAGATCATCTCTAATCTCTACTATTCTTATAGCATTACTTCTAGCTGTATCTATAGGAATGCCACCCAACTCTATAGTAGACAGTAAAGAATCCATCTCTTGCTGTAGCTCGGCAGCCTTAGTTTCTGAGTCATTATTCCAGATGCCATTTTCCTTGAGAAAAGAAAGCATTTTTTCCTCTGTAAGAATCCCCTTCTCAATACATCGAGTATAAGTTTGAGTTCGGGCTATGTCTGCATCTTCTCTAACCTTTGCAGTTGGATCATTGATATAGACCTCTTTACCGTCTGATAAAGATACTACGCGATTTAAATTCTTAGTCATTTTCTCTTACCTTTATTTTGTAGTTATACTTTTTAGCGTTACCGTTAACAGGCTCTATGTTAAATCTATCTATATGATATCTGGATTTATCTATAGCTGTATTTCCTCGCTCTAAAATAGAGTCTCTTACTTGATCCCACTTTTCCTTCATTTCTTTTTGTTCTTCAGTGATTTCTTTAGATTGATGTCCCCATAAAAAACCAAAAAATTCCTCAAAATCTGACAAAGCCCCCACCATAGTAGTACTAATACTGATTTTAACTTTGTCTCCAAGGTCATTTTTAGCCTCTCTAGACTTGGCGTCCGACTCTTTTTGTCTTCTTTCTCTAACTAGTCTAGCGTTTTGTTCAAATTCTCCCATTATCTTTGTCCTTTTTTAACATGTTCCCTAAATTTCTGATTGGATTGCATTATTAATTCATCTTGAACATCTTTAAATTGCCAATCACGAACCTTATCATTCTTACTCATAACATTCGCCCTGTCTTTTAAGATCTGTTTACTTTTTTCTGAATTAAAATTATATATACTATTCGCTTCTTCTTGGTCCTGGGCCATTACATATACTTCTCCATATTTCGGATCTGGACTCCCTATAATATTATCATCTTCATCTTTTTGACTCTTCATCTTTTTAAGCTCATTCAAATACCAGCCATCAAATATGTCATCGTCTTCTAAGATTGAATCTGGTGGACTTTTAGGATTTTGATAAGCAAAGTCATATAATTCACTAAAATGCATAAGCGCATTTTGTTCTTCTGTTAGCTCATAAATATTATTAATAAACGCCTTTTGTTTATCTGCGTTCCATATAGACCTCCAAGGACCTGATCTAGCAAAAGCCCTAAGATCCTTGCTATCTAAAGTTTGCAATGCAATATGATACATAACGCTATTTAGTATATGCGAATCAATAGAATTTGTGTTTTGATTCAAAATTAAATTGCCGCGATCGTCATATATAGTGTGCATTAATAAGAAGTTAGTTTTTGCATGCTCAGCAAAGCCCTCTAAAGAATTTCTTCTAATCTTGCTTATATAAGCATTAAGACGAGAATGGCCCTCTCTAACAATATCTAGCTCTTTTCTAACTTTGCCAGCTTGAGTTATCCTAGGACCACACTTAAACAGCTGTATTTTAAGTTGGTCTATTTTTTCAGCGTTTTTATCTAGCTGGTTTTGGTAATCTTCATCTAGTAATCCTTGTGAGATAAAAGTATCTACTAGCTTATCGTATCTAAGACAATCCGAAAACTTATTTGTATCTATAAGGCTGTCATAATAAAAATCGGCCCGTTGCCTGATATCTACAGACGCGGGCCGAACAAAAATTATTTGATTTTGATAGGGTATAAGGTAAGTACCTGATACCATCCTATTCAGTATTTTGCTGTAGTCCATTTTGCTCAGTCTTATTCAACAAATCTTGTAAAATTTTATTTTCAGATTTTACATCTTCAAGAGCTTGGGTTAGCTTATTGAATTCTGTAAACAGCTCAATATGCTTTATATAAAGCTCTCCTATAATATGTTCTTTAGTCATAAGTCCTTAATCTTTTAAAAGTTAGTCTAGTAGATAAGTATCTCTAGAAGCCCACCAAGTAGCAGCGTTGGGATTTGGATCGTACTCTGCCATAACTGTCAAGCTATTAAAGTTGGTAAAGTTATAAGTGTTGGTATCGTTGCCGCCGTCTGTGGTACCACCGCCAAAATCAACTGAGTTTAATCGGTTTTTAGTACCAAGGTAAATTCTTACGCCGCCGCAAGTAGCAAGACGAATAGTTCTATCTTGAAGGTTAGATGCTGCTGTGGCACAATCTGTACCTGTAGTATAAATACCTTCTTCAGTTGCAGATACGTTATCGCCAGAAGTTGCAATTGCTTCAATTGAACATGTAACTTCGGTTGGGAATGTAGCAAATCTGTGGTAAGGGCCTCTACGTCCTAATTCATTAAGAGATTCACGACCTAGGTCCGTTGAGATTGAAATGCTTTGTATGTGCGCGTTGAAGTCGCCAAGAACTTGGTCATTGGTCCCTGAAGATGAAATACCATCAATTTCTTGGGGTAGTACTGTTACGTCTGAGTCTCTCACAACACCATTTGCATCTGTACCGCCTGCTCCATCAACAGGAGTAAATAGCAGGCCTTCACGTCTTTCAATACCACTTGGAGTGTCATTATTATTTGTAAATCCGCCATCAAAACTAAGTGAAGCAGCTCTGCCCGCAGCGGCCGTATTTAAAATACGGTTGTCGTTAGAATAGATTTTATCGTTGCCAACGAATGTAACAGACTCTGTAAATGCTCCATCAACTCCAAAATTATAGTTTAGAGTTCTTGGAAAGAGTCCAGAAGACTCCATAATGGCTATAGGAGTACCTGTAGCTGAGTCATTAGTATCAGGGAATAGAGATAAAGCAGCAATACATTGCTCATTAGATCTATTAGCCAAAGTAGGGCCAGCAGAAGCATTTTGCGTGGCAATGTGCCAAATTAAAGGCTTGCCATCAAAAATTTTATTGACTGTAATTTCTACGTCAGGCAGCTCTTCCAAACTTTGATAGATTTCAAGCTGACCAATTTCAAAAATTTGAGTTAAGTTGAAGTTGGTGCTTACAGATATATCTTGCGCGCCAAAGACGATATCATAGTCTCCCGCGTCTGCGTCTGGTTTTATGCCAATTTGCTTAATAGCGTAGTATAATCGATTATTACCGGCCATGTTATGCTCCAATTATAGATAGTTCTCTCAAAGGTTATACACTAATTTTAGCGGTTTTATCTAATTACTTCAGCTTTGAATCTAACTTTTGACATATGTAGATTAGGATTATTTGTCTCAACCTCACTTGTCACAACGTCCTTAAAATAGGCTTTTGACCATTGTAGTGTATTATCAGCTGAAATCTGATTGTACATTAAGCCAGATTCATTTAAAGATCCATCATAATTTAGTGAATTCTGATTTCTCTTATTTAGTACGTCAATATCATATAAATTTATTGTTTTATGCTTTTGTTCTGACAGAATATCTGTTATAATATTTCTTTCATATTTATTCTCAGAAACTACCGTAACTAAGACATCTTGGTCTATCTTAAGTCGACCAGAACCTAGCTCATATCCTTCTGATTTTTTCTGCGCTACACATTCTATTAATACAGCGGGTAACTGCATTCTTTGAGACGGATCTGTTGCATAATCTCCACTTGTAGCCGACGAAGCCCAACTATTATTTGCTGGATTTTGACTATCATATTGAATTTCAAAAAATAGATTTGACTGATTGCCTACATACGATTGGACATTTCTATAGGAATAATCTGCACTAACAGTATTTGTAGATGATAAAGCTTGATCAAAAATAACTTTTCCATTTGGATAGTCTATAGTATATCCAGATCCTGTTTCCACAGAATCGACATAAATTTTAGGAGGCGTAGGATTATATATTCCTTGGACTGTGCCACCAGCGCCAGTCGGCCCAAAATCTATACCTAATAAAATATTTGAACCGGATTGAGTTGTAATTGTTATTCCGCTCTGAGATTCCAATATCAACGAAGATCCCGTAGAGGGATGTTCTATTAAAAATGACTTGCTGTCTACTCCGCTACAAACTGTATATTGACCTGTAATAACAGCGTCATCGAATACAACTATATCATTAATATTAAAGTTGGAAGTTTCGTAATTTCCTAGAGTTACCTTATATTTATCCTCGTCTGCCTCATAAGTAATACTACTAATAGTCTGCTTTGGGCTGCGATAGTTTACTCCAGTTTCATATACCCAGTCTTTTCTAAGGCCAAAAAATATTTGGTTGTAGCTATAAACATTGTCCTCTAAAGTATTAAGATTGGCGAATGATCCTCCGTTTATACCAGACGTACTACTATCTACATTGGTCCATGCTCCAATACCTAAAAAAGCCCAATCAAACCAGTGCTTCATGTTAACTTCTAGCTCCTCCATAATAAGAGGATCGCCATAATGTTGAACGTTTTTAAAATTAACTGAATTACCTGCCATTCAAAGCTCTCCTGACCTCTTGAATCATTAGCCTATCAAAAACAGGTGTGTCTATCGCGCTAGCAATGGCTCTTGTAATAAAATTATCTTGGATAGTACCGGAAAAACTTGGGTCTACGCTAAAACTATCCGATGGCGATAATATCATAATCGCTCTTCCAGATCTAGATCGAACAAATCTACCGTATTCTATTCTATATCCTTGTACAACTTGCTCGTCTCCCCGTAAAACAAGCCATTCAAACCAAGGTAAAGACTCGCCTTTGTTAATAACTCTTGCAGACGATAACTGTCTAACATCAGAAAAATCCGCTAAAATACCTTGCACTGTTATTCTCTGTACTTCGCCTCTTCCTGTTGTTGCTGATTTACTTAAAGTTATACTTGATAATAAAGCTTGTAAAATTTCATTTAGCCTAGAGGCCTCACTTCCTCGTCGTAGACCAAAATCAGCATTAAGAGTTCCAGGGCCCTGTCCCAATAAGCTGCTCCATGTGGAAGATTCTGTGATTTCTTTTTGTACTCTATTTTTTACAATACTTAATATTTTTTGAGTATCTAGATTTCTAGAAAGTTTTTTTCTAATAGCTTCATCTATTTTTTTTTGAATACTTGTTGGACTATCAGAAATTTCTATTGTTAGTCTTGTCATTATTTAATCTTCTCCCAGTTAGTCAATATATAATTGTCTTGCTGCAAGCCAGCTGGAGTAGGCTCTCCAATTCTGCGATAATAGTGATTAGCAAACGCTTGAATATTTGTATTAAAGATAATTTCTTGCGCGTCTTTAATTTTTTCAATTAAATTTATATTACAAACAGTTTGTACTAGTCCATCCGGCGCTTGTACAGCAGATGCTAAATCTTTGAATCTTTTATATTCCCAAATAACAACTAGATTGATTGTTTCTGAATTTTCATAAGGTATTTTTTTTGCCCCATTACACACGGCACAAGGACCAGTATGAGTACCTCTTCCGCCATGTAAATATGGATTTGGACCCCTATTCCCTATATTTGTATTTTGACAATTAGTACAATCTTTAAATCTTGTAGGAGGATATATTAGCTTACAAGGTACCTCCGTACCGCTTATTAAAGCATCTATACTTTGAGAAAATAATTGTTTAAATTCATCATTGATGAGATCGTCAAATGGATTAGGCATTTCATTTTATTTAATTTGGAACGGAAATATTATCTGATTCTCTGACCTCTAGTGATACTAATCTAGCGTCACCAGCTAAAGTGTCTGAGCCGTCCGCTGCTGATCTGCTAATATTAATAACATAATTATCAGAAGGCCCTAAGCTTTCCATAGATTCTGATGTCATATTAATAATAGATGTATTTAATAAATCTTGTCCTGACGAGCTAAAAGTTCCAGATACGGCGGTACCAAAATTTAAGCTATTAACTGTAACCCCAGTGGCCATATTATCAACAGAAGCGGCCCATACAACATCGCCAGCGCCAGCTACAGCGGATGACCATCCTATAACTACATCAAACGGTCTAGAGCCATATGTATTGGGTAGCTTATCTTGGAATCTAGCATATTCATCTGTTGTCTGATCAAATTCATAGTATCTTAGTCCACCATCAACGCCAGTAGACGCAGTGGCAGCAAATGCATCTCCAGCATCAAATGTATTAATAGTCTGAGAGAATCCCAGCTTTTCAGAAAATCTAGTATTATACTGATTATTTAATGAATCAATATCTATATCGTTATCAACTGATTCAGTTGTACTATGCTGCTGAGTATTCAGAGACACAAATACAGTGATACCATGATTATTTTTATTACTTTGAGTACTAAATACATCGCTCATAATATTTACCTTTACTATTGACGTTTAAATCTATTAAGTAATCTTTGGGAATCACGACTAAGTGTCTCTATACTTTTTCTACACGTTACAGAGCCCTTACCTACAAAAACACATAATAAGTTTTTAGCTTCTGGGTTTTGAGAATTAACTTTTAAGTAGTCACTACTAGAAAGCGCAGACATTATTTTTTAACCTTTCTAAAGAAACTATCCGTTAATCTTTGTGTGTTTCTTTCTAGTTTAGACCCTATATTATAGGTAGAACGGGAAAATAGTCCATTCATTGTAGTAGATGTTAAATCGGCGCCTGAATTGTTAGTAATATAAATAATAGAGCTAGATTCTAGGGGATTAGGAGGGGCTAAGCTAGAAAATGTAACTACATTACTTGTAGCATCATGTATAGGGCTATTTCCTCCATCATTACTAGCTGAATCGATTCTTCTATATTGAGTACCTATCACTAAACCAGCTGATAAGGTTTCATCTGTTGCTCCATCAATATTACTCCAGCTACCATTAAATGACTGCCATTGATATGTAACAGAAATAGTACCATTATTAGGATCTGTCCATGACGCAGGAGATGTAGTTTCTATCTGATCGCTATTTTGCACTATAACGGCGGGTGTTGGATTGTAGGGCTCAGGTCCATTATATATTTCTAGAAACTCCGAATCTGCCAAAACTTCCGCAAAAAGCATAGATTCGCCAATATAAAGATTGGATTCTGTAAGAAGTCTAAATCTGGCTAGCTCGGATAGGCCATCAGCCGGCGTTGCTAATGTTGTAGACCCTGATGCTGAGCCGTCTGTAGCTTGAAAAGCGCCATTTCTAAAATATCTACCATCACCATCGCTATGCGAAAAGCCATAATGTACCCATTCGTTATTAGGCATATTGCCTACGCGATAAACAGTTCTAAACTCTGAAACTCCGTCTCTTCTTTGTGATACCGCAAAATCATCATCAGTTTCCGCTCTCATAATCATAAGTCCCGCTGGGCTGCTATTGCCAAAAAGACCAGCAGATACAGTAGGCCCTGGAACACTTCTTTGTTTCCACCATAAAGAAACAGAATAATCTTCAGACGTTTGTCCGTGTGTATATTGCGCGCCAGACCCATCAAGCTCTACGCCTGTTTCTCCAATAGTTTTACCGGGTAGACTGTCCGTTGCCACAACATTAGGGCTGTTGTCTTCTGATATATCGTTACCACTTATATCTGCTAAGCTCGAATCTTCAAAAGTGACTCGTACAACAGCTTTAGCGGCCGTCTCATGATAACTAGCCATTTACAATACACCTTCTGGAAAATAGGGATTAGGCATATGTACGGGTTCAATATTAGCCTGTTTGAGAAGATTACTAACTTCTGGGTGGCCAAATAACAATTCATAATTTTTGTGTGATGGCGCTAGAATGAAGTTGTGCTCATTGTTTAATTTGCCGTCTCTATACGCATTCCATGTTCCTTTTACTGCCCCTACATACGCCTTAACCGTTCCCGTTGCTATTGAGGCGTCTAATAAGATTGGTGGCGAATTCACTGGATAGGGACGATCTAAATCAATGCTGGTTTGACTTGGTAGCGATCTGTCTGAATAAATAAAGTCGCAGTAGAACTGCGGGTTGAGATTACTACCTCCGCCTTCCATACGACACCATGTTTTTACGCCGTAGCCGTGTAACGAAGATGCTACAACAGCCCCTCCGTTTTTTAGGTGAACTGCAAGAGGGCAATCATAAAAATAGTTAAGGCCAGTAAAGACGTAATTGACACCTTGATTATGATTAACTTGTAATCCGATGTCACAATGGTCAAAGGTACAGTTGGTAAAAGATACGTCTGCCGCGTTATGATCTCCCTTTTCTTTTCCTGCTCTAAATCCAATTTTAGCATAATGCATATTGACTCTATCTAAATGTATATGAGCGCCTCCCCATCCTCTATGCTCTGGAAAGTCTATAGCAATGCCTCTTGTGTCTATAGAAAAATCTTGAAGCTTGAGTTCCATACAAGGCTTAAATCTAATAACAGCTTTAGACTCATCTTCAGGCTTAATTATAGTGTAAGATTGCTTAACTTGCGGGTGGGTTCTCCAACCATTTTTATTAGTTAAAGATATATGTGAAGGCCCCGCCCCCTTAATAGTAACGCCGTGATAATATGTTAAGTTTAGGTTGCCTTTAATAACTCCAGGCGGCAAAATAACAGTTTCACCTTTAGATGCTTTCGTATCTACATATGCCTGCAAAGCTCCGGGCTGAGATAGCTCTTCTGCCGAAGGCACTCTTGATTCTTTTTCTTTATTTTCTAATTCAGATAATTTAGATGTGAGTTGTGCATTAGTTGTAAATAAATGGTTTAGTGCTGTCTGATAATTTAACAATTGATCAGATAAATCGGCTATACTTTGATTTTTTTCTTCTATTTTGGATAATAAGCCTGATTCCGTAGACTCTATCTTATTTAGAATTTCGCTAGCATCTACAGATACGTTAATTATTGAATTTTCCATTTGTTTTCCTTAATAAGGCTGATAATCTGAATGACTAAACGGAGTAAGAACCGCTTTCATAATACGACTATTTCCGAAGTTTTCCTGCCTCTTCATTTCTTGATATGCACCACAAAAACCGTCATTTAAAAGCGCTAAGTATATACTTGCGCCTGCGTTATCAGTTTGCATTTCGATAGGACCAACTCTTGCTCTAACTCCCTGCGAGATAGCTCTTGAATTTACCGCCCATTGGTTTGTTAAGCATGCCGCTTTCATTACAACTAAACTAGTAAAAGTAGAGTCTGAGCCGGGGTCTGGAGATATATTTGGTAGGTTGTAAGTAATAGTATAACTACTAGATAGATTAACTTCTTCTTGTACATATGTAGCAGCTGTTACAAGCAACTTACGTAAAGTATCATCTGTATATTTATGATCAATTAGATCCATATCATTAATTAATACTCTTAAAGGTATTAACATATTATCAGACCATGCCATATTATTCTCTACTGCTGTGGAAGGTGATGATATTGACTCTCCAAAAAATGTTTCTATAACATCACATGCTGAAATCGCCCATCTCGCCGCCCAATTATCTGCTTCCTCATTAGTAATCCAGCTCGCTCCTGATCTATCAGATGCATCTGGTCCAGCAACATTTAAATTACTATCATTTATAGCTGCTGTTTGAGCAAGTCTTATATTGTCTATATTTTGAGTTGTGGCAGAAGGAGTCGTACCAGTTCTAGCTATTCCCGCTATAGAATTATACCCTGAATCTGACCTTAATGATGATAACATGGTATTTAGAGTCGATCTCCAAGTCGATGCTAACACTCCTCCTATTGCATCTTGCTGGCCTAAATCTATTAAATATCCGGCTATGCCATTTGTTTGCGCAGAATTGATAGCTCCAGTAAGGCTAGTATATGCTGAATTACCAGTGTCCCACAGGGCAGAGCCATCTACTAAACTACTACTAGCGACAGAAGCATCTATAAATCCAACCGGGACTCCAAGTTTAGATTCTAATCTATTACCTAGCTCAGGAACTAAACTATAGCCTGATCCAGATTTTATATATCCTGTAGATGGAAGTTCAGACCAAGAATTTATAAAGTAAGATGATTTTAAATTGCCCGTATATGTCTGTGCATTAGTAAACTGCCCCACGCTATTATTGCTGCCAATCCAAGCAAAAACATCTCCTATATTAATAGGATTTGATGTTTGAGCATCTTCGCTACTAACTCCGCTAACTTGTAATTCTAAAAAACCTGTACCAACAGACTGATTAGGCAAAACGTAAGAAGCTTGTCCGTTGTCTGGAATGGCTGTATCAAATAGATACCAAGGGCCATTGTTAAATCTAGCTTGAACAAATTGACCTGTATTAGATGAAGTAATATTTATTGGAATAGATGCTGTTGTTAAAGTTTCACGTTGCAACATCTGTCCAGACAAAGGAAAATCCAAAGTAATATTGGATGATGCCTCCCAATCAAAATTATCTAACCCCCACTCATCACTAGTGGCCATAAAGCCATGATATGTATTGTTTGTATATAATGTGTCTGTATAGGTTATTTCTTCAGCTCCATTTACAGAAACTGAAATACTACTACCGCTAAATGAAACAGATATATCTATATCCGTATCGTTAGGTAATACAATAGACTCTACGTCTAATAATACTAAGTCTGTATCATCTATTTGATATAAAACAATAACATCTGAGTTTTCAGATACGAGCGCAGCGTATCCTTGTGATGAGGTCGCATTACACCTAAATACTACCCCTGATAATCCTGAGGGGCCAGAATTTAAAGGCGAGCATGTTATATCTACTGATCCATTTTGTGAGCTTCCATTAAGAAGGGCAATGACGCCCGGCAATTCTATTTCAACGGTGCTTATTTGAGCTTTGTTGTTTCTTGCTTCAAAACCACCATTATATACCGCATATGGAGAGCCTATTGGAACTCCATTAGCTAAAGTAAATGTATCTGAATAGCTAAAAAATGCCATTAATTTAATAATCCTGTAGTATAGGTGCCATCTTGCGCTAAGTATCCAGTGAGCTGATTATCATCAGTATAAACTCCAATATTTTCTCCATAGGCTAACGGGAAAATATCATCTAGGTTGCTAAACCTTACGATAACGTTGTTTTTGCAGCATGTTCTAGCAGTATTATCTATTCTAAAAAATGGAAAATTATTTCCATTGCCACTATCTGAGACTGAATTATAAGTATGAGACAATCCATCAATAATTACTTCTTTACGGGTTCCTTCTCCGCCGTTTCTCATATCTACTAAAATTCGTGGATTGGAAACTCCTGTCTTGTCCATTCTAAAACCATTTATAAGACATGGGGATACATTGCTACCCCCTGATAACCATCTTAAAAATGTATTTCCACCATTAGCTGAACAGCCATGTAGATAAACATTGCCTCCCTCTTCTAATAAAATTCCAGTTTCACAAGCGTTCCAAAACGATTGACCAGAAAAAGAGTAAGCAACGCCTTGGCTATGTCTTACATTAAATCCAACATTGCACTCAATAAATGACACGCCATAAAACTTGGCATCTGATGCAATTATATCACCTGAGTCTCCGCAGCTAATGCCAGTTTGACAATTTACTAATGCTATGTTATTAAAATTACCAAAAGTAGATCCCCACCCAGAGCTTTCACTATCATATTTAATTCCAATGCCACTAGGATGTTCTATAGTAACATGGGAAATATCAAAGTATGTCTGACTTTTAGCAATAATAGCCGCATTGTCAGGATATGCTCCAAATCCTGTTGTAGGACCCTGATAATAAATACGAGTAGATCTATTAATGTCGTCGGCAAACCATCCAGATCCACTTGCTAACGCTCTTGTCTGTGCCCCGGCGCCCTCTAATCTAATACTATTATTACGATCAAAAATCAAAGGCCTGTCGAGTCGAATAACTCCTGGTGGCAATGGAATAGCACCAGGCCTTTTTTCCATAGCCCATACTCTATCAATATAATCTTGAAGATTAGAGCCATATGATAATTGCTCAGCACTAGGAATATGAGCATAAGCAGCTTCTTCCAAATTCAGCTTAAATGATGAGCCTGTAGAATCATCTGTAGGATCTGTAGTGTCTACTACGTGCAACATTAATCCGGTGCCCTGAGTTGAGCCCGTTTCTACAGAAAAACTATTTAGTTCAGGAACTTTTACCATTTTACTGCTCTTTAAGTAAGATTTCTATATCTTTAATAATTTGAGACTTATCTTTGTTATATCCAACGTAAAATCCTCTTACGTTTTTATTTTTATCTATTAGTATGACTGTAGGAAGTGCCCTGACTCCATATAACTTAGATACTTTGCCATCTCTATCAAATAAAACTGGCCATTTTTCTTTTCTTTTAGATAGAAATTTTTTTACTTTGCTTGGTTCGTCTTTAATATTTACTGTAACAAATGCTAAATCTGACTTATCATATTTATTAGACAGTTCAATATAGTCCGGTATACCCTTAATGCAGTAGGCGCAGGACAATCTCCAAAAATCTATGATGAGCACCTTGTTGGATTTTTTATTTGTAAGTATAGACTTATGTCCTTTGAGGTCTTCCAGATTGAATTCTGGCGCCTTCCCATAATTTTTTGGACTATAGCCACATACATTCTGCGAGAGCGCTAGAAGCCAAGCTAGAGCCACACAGAGGATAATTATATATCTCATATTTCTGCCTGTAGTGTAAATGCTTCTAGTATTTAATACACTATTTAGGCAGCTCTCAAGCTTTGTGCTATATACAAAAAAAGAACCCCGCATAAGCGGGGTTCATATGATAAACGCTAAAAACTTTATAGAGTTTCGATCAGCACATCTCTACAGTGTCCCAATTAAAACGTCCCTGGCGTCTAAGACTCCAAACCCAAGTGACATGAAGCCAAGTAGGCCAGTCTGACGATGACGAACACGAGTGTTATCGGGTACAATCGTGATGTCTTCGCTAACAGGCATCACGAATGAACGGTTAGCCTGCTGGTTAAGACCAACAACAATTTCAACATCAGTATGAGCGCCAGTCGTAGGCATTGTAGCACCAAGAGTGTTCTCGAAGAAGTTCTGGTACTCTTGACCTTCGCCAAGCTCATCAATATCATGGATGTTAACTGAAAAGATTCGGTTAATCATACCATCTTGAGCAGTGAAAATTTCTCTGCGAGTAAGCTCGTCGATCTGGTCAACGTTCCAGCTGCGCATATCTTCAACAGCCTCAGGGCTTACGTATAGGTCAGTAAGAATGCTTCTGTTATTTGAAGCTGAGTTACCACCACCGTTACGGCGCATGATAGTCTTCATTAAGCTTACAAGACGAGTTGTAAACTGACCTTGAGCAGCGTCTGAATCGGCAACAATAGCACCACGGTCATAACCAGCGCTAATAAGAGTGTGCCAACCCATATCATTTACCTTCTTGGTAAGTTGACCGCGAAGGTTTTGAACGGCGTCAGTAGCAACGTCCCAACGGGCGTCACGAGCGTACTTGTTATCCCAGTCAATGGCGCCAGCAATATCTACTACTGGAATATTGACGTAGTCACCCTGAATGAGCTTCTGAGGGATACTGCCATAGGTAGGAACAGTGTAAGCGACGTACTCGCCTTCTGTACCTGGGGTCATGTAGTGAAGGGGGAACTCAGCAGTTGAGCGACCATTCTCTACGTCTACTCTCTCAAAAATATTGCTTACAATATCGCCTGACTGTACACCCTCACGTAGAGGAAGCTCAAGCGCTGTAGCAATCTGATTAAGAGCAGCTGAAGCAACCTGAGGGTCACTGCTAGCTGAATCTTTTAAGAGCTGCTTTTCTAGTTCAGTGTAAGTGCCAGACATTTATCTTTCTCCAATTATAAAGCAATTTATGAATTTATTTAGGCTAGGTTAACTTGTACTTTGGCGTAGCCATCGCTGTCCTTACCACTCAGGAAAGTGCCAATACGAGTGCTGTTTGTCGAAGTTACAGTTAGAACACCTTCTTGAGTAAAGTAAGCTGCTTCACCAGGAACAGGAACAAGACCACTAGCTAAACGGTTAGTAGTGATAGTACCCTGTCTAAGGATGCCAACTTTACCACCAACTTGGCTTTCACGCTTGTGTTGATTTAGGTGCGTTTGAGTTAGGTCTTTATTAACAACGTCACCCATTAGAACGCCAGCAGGAGACTCGCCAGAGCCATTTGCTACGTTAGGAAGGATAACTTTGGAGTTGCTATCATCAAGAGCAGCGCCGACGCCAGTCGTACCGCTAACATCAAAGATAACAACACTACCAGCTTCGCCGGTTTCGTTCATAAAGTACTCAGTGTGTACGAAATCTTCGTAACGATCAGGTTTGAGAGCCATAGTTACTTATCTCCCTTTTTATTAACAGTAGTAAGTTGTGTCTTTAGTTTATCAACGAGACTGGCAATAGCCGTATCTTCTTCGCTATCATCTTCTTCCGAAGTATCTTCAGCTAAGCTAGTATCTTCATCTGATTCAGTTTCATCTAAATCAGCCTCTTCTGCCGTGGCATCTTCTACTTCATCAGCTGTAGAATCGTCCTCTTTGTTCTTTTCGTCCTTCTCTTCGTCTTTCTTGTAAACCTTAGCGGCTACAAGCTCGTCGGCTACTGCCTTAAATTGATCGTCTGAGAAATCAGTGAAAAGTTCTACTTTGGCCTCAGCTGACTCTTTATCATAACCACCCTCTACTAGAGTAGATACCCGAGTTGCCTTAACCTTTTCAAGATTGATCTTAGCTAAATCAGCCTCAAGATCTTCTTTGGCTTTGGTTACTTCCTCAAGAGCGGCCTCAGCCTTCTCAAGAGCCTCTTTCTTACTTTTGATCTCAGCGTCTTTAGCAGTCGCATCCTCTTCAAGCGAGGTAGCTTTTGCAGTGAGATCTTCAATTTGAGCCTCATACTTTTCAACATCAGCCTTAGCTAGCTTAGACTTAAGGTCTTCAAGCTGCTCGCTAAGTGAAGTATTGGCTTCTTTAAGCTCAGTGATTTGTTTTTCTAGCACATCGGACATTAGGTTATCTCCATTAAAATCTATGTTACTACTTGATACTACACTATTTATTTTTTCTGGGTCTATTTTTTCAAAAAAACTTGCATTTGCAAAGTCAAATACATCCTCTTCTGTAAAAATAACACTTTCAGAATTTGCTGGCTTAGGAGTATAGGCTTTTCCTATAAAACTGATTCCTCTTAAAACTCTACCAATTTTAAATGATTCATATACTCCTGTGCCACCATATCTTCTAAGATGCTTAGTAAGGAAAGATGTCTCATCATTTCTTTGGATAATAGAGATTTGTCCATCTGAATCTTGAATGGCATAGTCAAAATCTGATAAGCTACACTCCATAGAAACGTATTGCTTTTTCTCTCTAATTTCTTCTATAAGATCAGCAACAGTAGCCTCATAATCTTCGTCATTATGATACCTTTTGTAAATTACTGCCCCAGTTAAAATATGAAATTTTGAGGGCAGGTCCTGTATTTCTGTTTCATCTGGAATAATCTCTCCATCTGCATCAACTGCCCAGTTTCCGGTCATATGTCCAACAATACTAGAGGACTGATGATTTAAATTCGTGGGCTTATGTTCTGGAGTAGACTTAGCTAGCCACACTTCCTCAGGAACAAATACATCGTCGTTTTTATTCCAATTAGTGGTTACCAATATTGACTTATGATAAAATAGATCTTCATCGCCTATATTGGCTAAGGAAGTATCCTTACCCTTTAGTTTAATTCTAGCTATATCTTGATCATTTACTTCTTGAGGCTCCATATCAAAGCTCAAGCTAGTATTTTTCTTGATCTCTTCAGCTATGGCTATTTCATCTTTATAGATTTTCATACTATTACCTTTTGCAAATAATATTTCTTATCTCAGAAGCAAGAACAGGACTTGGATGATCTAATTTTTTAATTCCTCCATCTTCTGATGCCATAATAGTAGTGTATGCTTTCATATCATCTTCAGCAGATTCGTTCTTTACCATAATCTCTATTTCAGGAGTATCATTACTATACTTATACATAGAAATTTTCTCTACGTTGGCAATTTCCTGTCCGTCCATTGTAACAGAGCAGCTTTTAGTCTTGGTATCAAAATTCATTTGAATGTTCATAGTTTCTCCCAATATAAATAGTTTTTTGAATAGAGCGAGTATCTTCTATAGATACGGAGCCAAAAGTTTCTTGTATTTCTTCAAACAATGAGATGTATTCTTTTTCAATATCCTTGGACATTTTAGAGTCTAATGAACTTAAAACTACATCTGAGTTAATTTTAGTAAATGGCTGCGTATTAAGTAATACAACAAATTTAATTTTTTCTATGTAATTCATTTCTTCCGCTGTTACTTCTCGCATATTTTTCTTGCCAAGAGCGTTTAGTAAAGCAGGTTTAATGATCTCAGATATTTTATTCTGTGCGTTGCTTACCCAGACTTCTAAAGCTGCCTTTGTCTTTGGCTTGAACTCAGGAGACTTTCTTTGGGTAACATCTTTAGATCCTTTAGGCCGACCGCCAGCGCCTTTTTTAACCTCAGAATCAATAAGCTTATCAGATCTACCTCTTTCAATAGATTCTATAGTCAATTGTTGTGGGCTTAATATATGCTCTGTTCCAGGCTCTTTATTAATATTTAAATGCTCAGGAGCAAAATATCCCTTTTCTAAAGCGGTTCTTTCAAAAATAAACTCTTTTTCAGGCTGATGGAATTGGCTAGCCTTTTGTGGCATTTTACCCTTCTCTCTTTGTTTATCTTCCTTGATTAACCTTCTATTTTCTAGTCTAGGGTCAAAGCCCAATATCTTTTGTACTCTTTCTGCACTAATAATATTTCTATCTAATAGCTGAATTAGCAATTGTCTTTCTGATTCTTCATCGCCAAGATCTAAATGATTAAATTCTAATTTGGCAGGCTCGCTAAAACCCATTGCCTTTTGGACTTGCTTAATTTGCTCATTCCAAAATTCAATGAGTCTTTCTCTACCTGACATTAATCTACGCGTTAAAATCTTGAGGCTAATGTAGTTGTTAGTAGTTCCCTGCCCAGCGCCAACAAAACTAGCTGGAATACCAAGGCCTTCGTAGACTTGGCTTAAGTGTGGAACATATTTTTCTTGCCCTAGGAAGTTATGAATATCTGTATCGCTTTCTACTATGTCAATATCAGGACCCCAGATAATATCTATTGTCCCACCTGAGCTATTAGATCTTAATATTTGATCTAACTTTTCCATAGTATTTTCACTAGGCCAAAGCTCTTTGTCAATATCTCCGATTCTAAAGATACGAACTTTTGAAATAGCACCATCTAGAGCCGAGCTATCTGCTAGATTGAGTTTTTCAATCATAATAGCATGTTTAATAATTGGATACAAAAACGGAATCGGTTTTGATTGCCAATCATCTTTTTTGTAGTAAAATACGCTTGTTTTATTTGGGTCTAAATCGTCTGATTTTCCATTAGAATAAGAATTACCAATATTATGAAATACGCTATCTGTTATTGATGCAGGCTTTTCTATCTTATAGATAGGGCTTTCATTTGGCTTATGATAGTTTTCATGATGGAAATTACCAGGGTTATGAAAAATATATTTAACTGGAATATTATTAGGCTTAATTTTTGTAGTTGTAAGCTTAATATCATTGGCTAATACTTCGCGAGCTAGCTTTCTTGATTTAACATCAGCATTAAGTTGCTGAGCTACAACCATACCATGTCTGTAAAGACCACTAAGAAAACGCTCTGACCTATCAACTCCTTGGACTTTGGTAAACCAATCTTTATAAAATTTTTCTATTGACGGCGAAGGATGGGTAATCTGGATTCCTTCTGAACCAAAATCACTCATCAAATCAATAATATTTCTTACGATTGATAAAGAACTATAAACCAAATCTATTGATTTTACTATTTCTTTATATTTTTTAGGCAAAGACTCTGATGGTCTGAAATATTCGTAGTCTTGTCTAGTATATTCCGTTCGGCCTGATTGCCCCGGAAGAATATTGTCAAAGCTGCTGACGTACCCTAGGCTGTGCTGGACAGAGTCGTATGAGTCTACTGCTCTACTGACTTTGCCGTCATTATTCCTAGGATTGACGTAGGCTTCTGTGGCAGGACGGCCATAAATTTCTTGAATTGGATTCTTTTTCATGGAATCGTATTGACAATTGGTATGTTCGAGTATACTATATCTATAGAGAGATACACGATAACTAGACTATCGGAGCGTTAAAACTAGAAATTATCTATTTATACTACGATAATTTGGATTACCTATTTTTTTAGATAAGGGACTGTTTCCGTAGTAACTAGGAAGATTACCAGACTCTTTCTTCTGTTTTACAGTTTTTCCAACTCTTAGTCCAACTGATGGCTTTTTAAAATCACCTGCGATGGAATGGTTGATTTCTCTAGCTAAGTCATTGGCTATTAATAAAGCAGAGTATCTATCTTTTCTTAATCTTCCAACTTTATTAGAATCTGTTTTAACTTGTGGTGTATCCCACCTTTCCCTAGCAGACGTAGATGTCATAACTATAGTAGATAGCTCATTTTTAAGCTCTTCTATGTTCCAAATGCAGTCTTCTAGCTCTGGGGCGCCAAATTCTTCCGTAGAAGCTAGTCCCATCAGAACAGAGTTATACCTAGGAAACAATAAGGTCTTTCCTTCAAAGTCTTTTCTCATACTGTGATTGGCATTTGCTAGCCATTTGTAGTTAGCAAACTGCACTAAAGTAAGAATATGATTTCCCGCCATCCTATCGGTGTCCTGACGGCTTTCAGGGTTGATCTCAGGCCATAGAGGAACTTCCCCTGGTCTGAGTAGCTCTTTGTCGTGAAGCGCCTCAGAGAGTGCCCTGCCGCCTCCCTGGGCATCTATGCCTATCTTGACTATATTGAACTGGACCATCAAGTTTCTGATATGTCGAGCGCAATATGAGTAATAGTTAGCAGAAGGATCGTTTTTCTTTACTTCTTCTCGGTTTGTTGTCCAAGAATATACTATTCTTTGATGCTGGGGAAAAACCTCTACAATAACTATAGCAAAATTATCTTCATCAGAAGCAGGATCTACTCCCATTACGTATTGAGAATGTTTTTCTCCATTAATTTTTGCATCAAAACTACTAGGGCACCATTCTGGCCATCCTTCTTGTCCTACTGAAGAATCATCAGCAACACATCCCTCTAAAATAGACCTTCTGAAAAATCCAGTAGTATCTTTTACGGGAACACAACCATACTCTGAATTATATGCTCCTATATGAATAGTTGCTTTAGCTCTTGCAATTGTTTTATCATCCATAAAGCCTTTTGGAATAAGCTCGTAAGGAAGCCTCATAATACAAAAATCTTTATAAGATAAATCTAAATCTTGCCCATCAAAAGCATCCTTAATTGCCTGCCCTTTAGTTTCTATTATATTTTTATATTTTTGCCAATATCTATACATAGGCTGAAACTCAAATCCCATAGTACCAGCGATAATAGATTGGTTTTTAAATCCAACATCTATAAGCTCTTCAGGAATATCTAGTCCCTTCTTCTGTAAAGATGCAATCTTAGCTTTTCTTTTCATACTTTCTACTGGGTCCATAGAAACAGCTGCGAAGTTGTTAACAACAATTTCATAAACATCAGTATCTAAAGAGTTCATTTCGTCGGCAATGATCACATTACCACGTAAACCACGAATCTTTTCACCATTGCCCAGAGGAATAAAATAAATACAACTATTACCAAGGGTAAAGGTAATCATATCAGCACTAGATCTAGTACCATCAGTACTATTCTTAAATATACTTTGCAATACAGGAGCATTAAGCCACATATTATTTATATATGAATGCAAAATCTTTGACTGTCTGAACGCAGCGCCAACGCATACAACTTTAGTGCCGGGGACTAACGCGGCTCTAAGCAATGCATATAAAGCAAGAGAGAAAGACTTAGATAAACCTCTACTACCTATAAGCATTGGGAAAGGATGCTCCCATAAGCATTGCAGCATGCAAGACTGCATAGGAGTAATTTCTATATTTAATAAAATCTTACATGCAAAATAAAAATACTCAGGACACTTTCTCATAAGCATCAATTCCCTCATACCTGGATTCTCCCTTTCTAAAAGAGATCTATTTAGCAGAGGGTTAAACTCTTTTTCTCTAATAAAGTCTATTTCTCGCTTAGACAGTCCTGTCCAAGCCAAATCGTCTTCATCAAAAGTAATATCTATCATTTATTTTCTATATAATGAATACGCTTTAGCAAAGAGAAAGTATAGTCTCGTGCAGTTGACTTATCTCCACAATAGATTATGTGGATATTATTATTATTTTCATACTCAAACATTTTAGACATTATAAATGCACCCCTAACCCTTGCTTTCTTTACCACCGACTTAGGTAAGCCAGAACTATAGGGATAATTTAAGATGTCTTCAAGTCCAAACTCACAAATAATATATTTATACTTATAAGAAGAAGTACCCTGTATAAGATTATCAAATCTTTTTTCGATAATATTCTTTGCGACTTCAGCAGCGCAGGCTTTTCTTTCTATAAACAGAAGATCTTCCATTCCTTCTATAGAATAATCACCGTGATCTATTTTTTTTGTAACTGTTCCCAAGCAATATTTACTAGCAGGGAATGACCAGGGATGTTTTTCCCTAGTGTCAGAAATTACTCTGAACTTTTCTATTTGAGACGGCATCTTCATGCATTTCTTTTATAATGTCATCTAATGAATATTCTGGCTTCCATCCAAGCTCAGTTTGTATCTTGGTAGAATCTCCGCATAAATAGTTAACCTCGGCCGGCCTATAGAATTGAGGGTCTACTACATAAAAATCTTGGTAGTTCAAATTATAAATCCCAAAAATCTTATCTAATAGGTCTGCAACGGAGGTTGCCTTGCCAGAAGATATAACATAGTCTTTAGGCTCTTCCATAAGAGACATCATGTGAATTGCTTTTACACAATCCTTACTATGTAAAAAGTCTCTACATGGATGTATATTGCCTAGAGCTAGCTTGGGAATTGCTTTATGATAATCTTCGCTAATAGGGACTGAATAGTGACTCTCGGAAAAAGTTATGTCTTTTCGCATTAAGTCATCATGATTTTTAGCTACCCAGTTAATAATCTTTTTCTCGACAAAGTTATCTCCTCTGCGAGGCCCTGTATGATTATGACAAATACTACTACAGGCGAAAATATTATAAGATTCCCTATAAGTTCTACATAGATCAAAAGCAGCCATCTTTGAAACGGCATAAGGCGATCTTGGCGCAAAAGGAGTGGTCTCACGCTGTTTGTCATCATCATCTATATTATTACCCCACATTTCAGATGTGGAGAACTGAATTAATCTGGTTGATCTACTTTCGTTTTTAATTCCCTCTAAGATATTTAAGACGCCACCCGTATTAACTTCAAAAGTAAGTCGTGGCTGCTTGAAACTAGTGCCAACATGTGACTGCGCCGCTGCATTATAAAATACATCGGGCTGCTCTTCTTTGAGTAGATTAGCTATATAATGACTATCTGTAATATCGCCTTCTTGAATCCTAAATTTTGGACTTTGGGACAAATGCTCAATACGATCAAACTTTGGATTGCTTGAGCGACGATAAAATCCAATAACTTCATATCCTTTATCCAATAGTAAGTCTGCTAAGTGACTAGCATCCATACCACAGATTCCACTAATAATAGCCTTCATATATCACTCCGAATCAATTTCAAAATTGTTAAAATCATCTTTGGGCTCTTCTTTAGGCAAGGTATACCTAATGTGCATTAATTGTAGTTTTGGCCAAAGCTTATTTTTGAATATTGGAAGAGGCCCTACAAATTCCTTTATAGAAAACTCTACTAAGTCTAATTCATCTGGATAACAAAAAGCAGCAGTATCTCTACTTAAAGTTTCTCCACTTATAGAACAGATGTGGCCGTTTTTTTCTTCTAATTGCCATTTTAGATCTTCAGGCGTCATCACTAATTCTCCCAGATAAGATTGGTTTATCGTATTCCCCATCAACAAATTTATGGAGTTCTGTTAGTCGCTTCATTTCTTTGGCTCTTGCCGCGTTCATAATTTCTATAAACTTACCCAACTCTTTTCTATTTTGAGGGTCCTCAAGCATCTTTAATATGCTAGACCAGTTCTTTGTCGAGTCTTGAATATTCTTAATACGGTCATTTCTACTAGCGCTAAGGCCTTTTTGAATCACTTCTTGTTCTTTGCATAAATCAGCATACTCTTTATTCAGCGCTGGTATGGCACTCCTGTAAGAGCTGAGATCCTCTCTAAGAGCCTTCATTAAATCCTTGTCTCTTTCCATGGAGTCCCTTGCTAGCTCGCTGCTATAGCTCTCCTGTAAGCTTTCAGCTGCATGTATGGATACCTGTATCTTCTGTAAGGCGCGATCCTTGAGTATTTCTATCGTAATAAACTTTCTAAGTTGCAATTCTTCACTAGCAAGCACATCATAATCAAACTGCTTAAAAATTTTGACCCACAGACTCTCAAAGACCCTTAGCTCTTTCGGCGTAAAAGAATTAGTAGTAGAAGGCCACCATTCTAAAGAATGTAACTTATTAATGATTTCTGCATCCTCATCAGAAATGGATGCGTCTTCAATACTCTTTAGATTCTTTTTTTCTATAAAGTTTTTAACAGAACGAGGATTTCTCTGTAGATGTTTTGCTATATCAGCAATAGTCTCAACAGCGGCCTTGTTAAAAATGTAATCTTTTTCTTCGGCTGATAAAGGCCCTCTTCTCTGATTATCCATTAACTATCTCCTCTATCTCAGCCCTCATAAAGTCTAAATCAGATCTCTTTACACTACAATTGTTTAAAAACATAATGTAAAATTTCCTAGATCTAAATGAAAGCTCATCTAAAATCTTTTTATGTAAGTCTGTATTGAAAAGATCTGCTGTCAAATCTTGGTTATAACACATTCTTGTTTCGTTATTATCGACAATGTTGTCGATGTGTACAGTATTAATAATATTCTTCTTAGAAGTATTGCTGTTAATCCACCTGCTGTAAAACTTGCATTCTAACTTATCTTCATAAGCAGAGCACCCATCAGGAGGCAAGTAAGCTTTTAATGGGCAAGATAAACATGGCGATTCAGGCCGCGCATAATTATCCCGCTTAAAATTGTATAGTCTATTCTTAAGATGGCTGGCCAGAAAGTTTTCTAGAGGTCTAGAAGTGTCATACTTACTGAGGCAGTCACTTTGAATAACAATTATAAAAGCCTGCTGAATTATATCCTGATCAGAATGAAATCCAAACTTAAACTTATGTGCTAATCTTCTAGCTACCCGATATATAGTTTGAATTACTTCTTCTTCAGTAAAGCCATCAGGTATATACATCAATAATATTATTCTCTAGGATTGATTTTAAATCTTTATCTTCCTTTTCTAACTCTTCTGCGCTAACAATATCAGAGGACGCCGTAACAACTAGTTCGGACTGGCAAAAATCATCGTTATTAGAGCAGCATTTATTATTTGACATTTTTCACCTCATTTAGTTAATATAAGTGTATTATTTAATGTCCACTTTATTGTACACATTTGCACAGAATTTTGTAATAAAATTGCAGAAAAATAGAAAAAATCCAAGAATTTGGAACCATATAAACTGTTTACGAGGCTTTTTAAAGGAAAAGAACCTATCACACGTAATCGTGCTAGACCAATATAGCGCTAAATTTCAAATAGATGAGTATTATCTACATATAGACGGAACAAACATAGCGCTATATAAGAAAGATCAGCTCATAGAAGAAGGCCCTTTTTGTCGAACTATGTCTTTACAGTTTATTTCTAAAATATTAGATGGGGTATCATAATATGTACAAGACTTGGTCACAAGAAGAAAAAGATTTTATATCGTCAAATGCTGATAAAATGACAGATAAAAAACTAACGGAAGCACTCAACGCGACATTTAACACCAATAGACTACAGCCTTCTGTTAGAAAAATGAGACAAAGGCTAAAGGTCAAAAAGGCACATGGTCGTGGAATCTGCCATGTAACAGAAAGGACCAGCGATGATCTCGATAATAACGGCGGTAAGCGATAATGGAGTTATAGGCCAAAATGGCCACCTTCCATGGCGACAAAAAGCCGATCTTAAAAGGTTTAGAGAGCTAACATTTAATCATAGCTTGATTGTTGGCCGTAAAACCTACGAATCTATAGGGAAAGATCTCAAAAATAGACTGAGTATCATTCTTACGAGCGACCCAAACTTTGTTGCTCCCTATGGAAATACATTTGTTGTCAATACATGGGATGATGCTCTTAAAATAGCACAAAGATCGGACCCTAATCCCTTTGTAATAGGCGGCGCCGACATATATAAATTAGCTCTGCCTGTGACAGACCAAATTTATTTAACAAAAATAAAAGTGGACATAGATAAAAGTGCCGGCCCCACCACACTATTCCCAATGGACGACCTAGGAATATGTCAATGGAAGCTCATCAAGGAGGAAGATTATCCAGCAGACAAGTATAATCAACATCCTTATAGTTTTTGTAGGTTTAGAAGATGCTCGCACTCACATTGTTAATAATTGCAATCTTACTGGGTGATTTTTTTACGGGTCTTTTCCACTGGTGGGAAGATCAGTATTGTACTAAGGGACTCGGCGGCTTCTTAGGAACGCAAATATGCGACCCAAATTTAGAACACCATGAAGATCAAACCAAGTTTATCCGAGAGACGAACTTGTGGCGGCTGAATTATACAACATGGGGGCTGGCCCTTATTCCACTGATAATTGTTATTTATTTATCTGTATTATATCCATGGTGGACCCCTGAACTCAACACACTTGCGCTGGCCATCCTGATAGCGGCCCAAGGCAACCAAATCCATGCATGGTGCCACAAAAAACCCACCAGTAAAATAGTAAAGTTACTACAAGATATGTGCCTGCTGCAAACTCCCCACCAACATGCCCGCCACCACCGCCCACCGTTTGACCGCTGTTATTGCACCGTGACAAACTGGCTAAACCCCCCGCTGGACGCCCTCGGCTTTTGGCGCCGCCTTGAGAACATCATTCGATGTATATCATTTGGACGCATTAGGAGCAACCGAATGGTTAACTAGATCTTTATTTTAAAATGAGGAGAAGAGACATGGTAGAATTACATCAGGCGTTTTTTTGGGACTGCGAAAAATGCGGACACGAAAACCTTGAACGGGCCGTAGCGCCTTCTATGTCATCCGAAGAGATCGAGTTTTTACAATTACAACATAATGTACCGGGAGATCACTTTATATATATGGCGCCTACTCAAGTAACCTGTAGTAAATGTCAAGAGCATTATACATGTCGTATTCCCAGTCTGGCGGGATAAAGGAAGAGAGCCTCGTTAATACGGGGCTTTTTCTTTGACTGTTAATGTCCACTTTTATATAAATTGTTTGAATTTGGTATGTACTCCCCCGGTTTAATCTGGGGCAATTTAGGCAAATTAGCCAGAATGGGAAAACTGGGAGGTTTGTCAGAAACTGTTTCTTCTTAAGAGTAACTGTTTCTCGGTAACTGTTTACGAGTAACTGTTTCTCAAATATTCTTCTGTTACTCTGGTGATTCTCCAAAGATTATTGTTGACCAAGTACGATACTTTGCTACAATCAGCTACGCGAACAACGATTCGCGATCAACAAACCTTTCCAATCTGGAGTTTTGAAAATGGCCACTATCATTCTCACCGCCGCCGCTATTTCCCTCGCCCAAGCTATCGCTAGCCGCCGGAATCTCGACGCTGGCGATATCATTTCTGAGGCGTGGATTCGACTAGCCGAAAACAAAGCAACGGATGAAAAACAGGCGGTACGCGACGCAGCACGCGATTTATTCGACAAGCAAACCGGACGGACGCACCGCACAAGCGAGGCCGCACAGTACCGCATTCAGCCCCTAACGCAAGCGATCATCGATGATATGTCGACCACCGACGATAACGCTACCCTAGAATTGGCGGATGCTAGGAAAAACCTGGATAGGGCCGAAGCGGCATACTTCGACCTAATGGTGCGTAATCCTGAATTGGCTACGTTGACCATTCGCAAACGATTCGAGACAGCGAATGAGCTAGGTATTATGCCCCGCGAACTACAGGTATCGGAACCGCGGTTCTATGGTATCGCCGCCGCAACGTTACGCAAGGCTGAGGAAGCACTCGGGCAACGCAAGGTAACGTTTGCCAGCGATCGGGGCAAGGTACAGGAAGCCTATAGGGGGCAACGCTAATAGTTGAGGATTTTACCAAATTGTTGTTGACAGGCGATCGACTATAGCCGATACTCACTAGTGAGCGGACACAACACACACCCACAAAGGTAAAAACGATGAACATTGAAACCGCGTTTCATGCTGCTGAATCAGATAGCTTTGGAGCTTGCAACAAGTGTGGCGTTGTCGCTGACCATGCTTGCGAACCCGACTATAGCGAGCCCTGTCACTGTGGCGGTCTAGTGCTGGGCGTGGCCTATCTCATATTCTCGCCGCTGGGCGAGCGGATTATCCTAGAGCACTATGGGGAAGAATAAAACTATGTCACAACTACAAGCCAAGCAGATTCAAGGTATGCTAGCAGAGAATGGTATCCTAGCTATGATTACGTCAAGCGAAAGGGGTTGGCAAGTTGAGATACATCGAGGAAGTAGAATCTACCCTATTAACTCAGCTGGCCACGCTAGAGAGATTATTCTAGCGAAACGATAAGATAAGGCGCCCGGCTTCGGCTGGGCGTTTTTTTCGCATATGCGGTAACTGTTTCTCGGTATAGCCTTACCTAAATTAACAAGGTTTTC